>JAFTPG010000065.1 GCA_017463375.1 Ruminococcus sp.
GAGCCTGACGATACTATATAATAGCTGTCCTCCCCCAGCTCCTCATGCACTCTGTCGAGAGCATAACCCTTGGCAACGCTTCCGAGGTCGATACTTCCGTTTTCATCGGCAAAGCTCATTGCTTCAAGCGAAAACGATGAATTATTACAGCTCCTGAGAGCTTCTTCGATCTCCTCATCCGACGGAACACGGGGATTCCCGGAGCTTATATTCCAGCAGTCGGTAATATCTCCCGAGAAGATATTCACATCACTTCCGTATTTTTCAGAAAGCTCGGCAGATGAAGCTATTATCCTCTTGGTATCCTCCGAAAGCTCCATATTCTGACGGTGATTTATCGCATATATCTCGCTGTCCTCAGAATAACGGTCGAAGAGCTCATCAAGCTCTGAGATAAGCTCTGCCGCCTTTTGGGAGTCCTCTCTGCCGCCCTTGAAGGTTATTGCGGTATCCATTGCAAATATTGTTTTTTCAGTTGTATCAGAACTGCTGTTTGCGTCTCCGCACGCTGCTGCAAGAATCACGAAAACTGCTGACGCCGCTGTCAAAAGTCTTTTGCACATATGATTCTCCTTTCAGATAACAAAAACTGCCGCAATATTGCGGCAGCACAGAATCCCCAAACTGAGCTACTTATCAATACCCCGTTGGTATACATTTCAGACTTTAAAAAGGAGTTCTCGGCATGGGAACTCCTTTTTAATTATAACATTTACAACCTCAAATGTCAATCAGCATTCGATATATTTATTTTTTAACTCCGAAATATCAACGTAATTTTTAGTGAAATCGTTCCTGTCAACGTAAACCCTCAGGCTATCGCCCTCTTCGCAGTAAAGCATCGGGTCATATCTCAGAACCTCGCTTTTGAAGCTATAGATATTTCCGTCGGCAGGATCGACATAGTTACAGCGTATTACATAGGTCGGACGGTTGTTTATTCTGACGGCTGACATCTCCGAACCGACGATCTGAGCCTCCACATAACAGCCCTCCTGCACCAGCCGTTTTGCAAGAGCCTTTTTCTTTGAAAGCTTCACGAGCAGCGCCAAGCCGATTATCAGGAAAATTCCGCCTATTCCTCCGAAAATTCCGCCGAAAAGCAGATTAAACTTAGTATTTATCGGCTCCCACGGCTTATCCGGATCAATGGAAATAGTAATCTCCTTGCCCTCGTACATGGAGGATGTATAGTAGTTCAGCTCAATGTCGGTATAGTACTCGCCGTCGTACTCATAATCTACATAAACATCATAATTTGTAGAAGTTCTTCTCTTGTGTGAAGAAGTTCTGCTGGTACTTGTATAGCGTTCAATAGAGGTGATCACCGCAGGAACGTCAACACCTTTTCCGCTGTTTCCTATTCCGGCAATCATAACGCATGCGCCTACTATAAAGAATATCGCTCCTATCAGCGTAAAAATCCAGCCTATCAATGCCATCGGACTAAATGATATTTTTTTCATCTGAATACCTCCGCACGTTATTATACGGTAATTTTAGCATACTATCGCTCATTTGTCAATCGGCGCAGGACTCCTGTCACGCAAATCAATTTTAAAAACCTAAATAATTTGTGTATTACGCTATCCGACTGTAGGGGCAGCCCTTGCGGCTGCCCGCAGGTGAATTTTAACTTCACTTCGGGCGACCGCGAGGGTCGCCCCTACAAAAATTGTCTGCAATGATGCATCATTTTTTGAAAATTGATTTGCGTGGATTCCTGTAGGGGCTGGCGTCCCCGACAGCCCGCAGCACATTTTGATACTATTGCATTCTCATTTTATTAAAAACATCAGTCCGCTGAACGGCTTCAGCTCCATTATGAGCGAGTCTCCCTCCTGTGAAAAATTCGTTTTGCCATCAGGAGTCGTACCGCTGTACTTCTGATTATCCGAATCAAGCAGAAGCTTAGCTGTCTCGTTCTTTTCCAGCGTAATTGAGTAGTCCCTGCGGCAGAGCGGCGAAAAATTCAGCACAGTTATGATGTCTCCGCCGCTGCTTTTTCTTCTTATTGCATAGATACATTTATCCGTACTTTCGCAGTCCTCCCAGCTGAAATTAGTCGGGTCAAAGTCATAGTGCAGAGCCGTGTACTTCAGATAGATATGATTCAGCTCCTTGATATACTCACTGAAAGAGTCATGCATCGGATATTTCAGCAAATCCCAGTCCTGCTGCCGCTTTTCGTCCCATTCACGGAGCTGAGCGATCTCATTTCCCATAAAGCTGAGCTTCTTTCCCGGATGAGCCGTCATATACATATACAACGCCCTTGCCTGAGGGAATTTCTGCTCGTAATCACCATTCATTTTCTGAGCTATGGCAGCCTTTCCATGAACTACCTCGTCATGCGAAAAAGGAAGAATGAAATTCTCGCTGTAGAAATAAAGCATAGAAAAGGTAAGCTTATGGTAGTCTCTGCTGCGGTATTCGGGAGCACTCTGGAAATACTCCAGAGTATCGTGCATCCAGCCCAGATCCCATTTGCAGTCAAAGCCCAGACCTCCCGCAAAAACAGGCTTGGTCACTCCGGGATACGCCGAGGAATCCTCGGCTGCAAGTATTGCATGAGGATGGCGTGCCTTGAGTCCGCTGTTCATTTCCTTCAGAAATTCAATTGCACTGCGGTTTTCGCCTCTGTCCTCTCTGCCCTGCCAGTAGATCATATTGCGGATCGCATCCATTCTCAGTCCGTCGAAATGATACTCCTCCAGCCAGTAATTAGCTGCCGACTGAATAAAGCTGCGAACCTCGCCCTTTGAATGCATGAAGTTGCGGCTTCCCCACTCGTTGTATCCGATATCCGAATAAGGGTAATCGTAAAGATGCGTTCCGTCGTATTCGGTGAGAGCATAGTGGTCTACAGCAAAGTGCACGGGAACAAAATCTACAATAACTCCGATACCGTTCCGGTGGCATTTATCCACGAACTCCATAAGCTGTTCGGGAGTTCCGTAGCGTGAGGTCGGAGCAAAGAAGCCCGTGTTCTGATAGCCCCATGACTCGTCACAGGGATGCTCGCTGACAGGCATAAGCTCGATGTAGTTATAGCCGTACTCGAGGACATATTCAATAAGCATATCGGCAAGCTCAGAGTAGCTGTACCAGCCCTCCTTTGCACAGATATCCGCATCCTCCGAGTCATCGGCAGGTCTGCGCTTCCATGAGCCAAGATGAACCTCATAAATATTCATCGGAGCGCTTCTGAAATCGTGACGGCTTTTCATCCACTTATCATCAAGGAATCTGTATTTTTCTATGTCCCGTATAACTGAGCACGTTCCCGGACGAACCTCCATTCCGAAGCCGTATGGATCGCAGTGGTCGATGAAGTCACCCTTCCTGTCATAGATCCTGTATTTGTAGCGCTGACCGTATTTTGCATCCGGACAGAAACCTTCGTAGAAATTACCGTCGGCGGTCTTGTGCAGCTTGATCTCTTCCCACTTGCTGAAATCGCCTATTACCGATACCTTCGAGGCATTCGGCGCATAGGTGCGGAACATTGTTCCGTCCTTTCCTGTATGCGCTCCGAGATACTTGTATGCATCGAAAACTTTTCCTGTGTAAAAACCATAAATATCCATAAATTAAACTCCCCATACGTTGACATATAAAATCAGACACTGTATAATATAAGGCAACACCGCATAAAGCCCGCCTGACGGCTTTGTACGCAATCTGCTTGCATATTTTCCGTTATCCTGCACAAAAATCCCTTGACATACGTCAGTATGCCTGCGGTCTTTTTATGCAGGATAACGAAAAATCTGTCGTCGCATCTTCCGCACAATCTTTGTGCGGTGTTGCCTTAAAATGCCTCATTACATAACATTATAGACAACCGTCGCATAATTTTCAATAAACAGAATTTGTCATCAGTCAATTATACGACACTCGTCTAAAATCGTCGATTTTAATGCACAGGGAGTACACAGAACATGGATATGAGAACCGAACGCACACGAAAAAATATTATTAACGCTTTTCTCCAGCTTCGCTCGAAAAAGCCGCTTGAAAAAATCACCGTCAAGGAGCTTTCGGCTCTCGCAGAAATAAACAAGGCTACCTTTTATCTGCACTATCACGATATCTATGAACTGGCAGAAACACTCGAGAACGAGGTCGTTCAGGCGACTCTTCACGGAATCGAACACCCTGAGCTGATTTTTCAGGATACCAGACTTTTTGTAAGAGAGCTTACCGAATCATTTATAGCTAACGAACGTCTCATAAAGATTCTTTTTGAGGGAAACCGCAGTATCTGCTTTATTACGCTTCTCGAAAAAAAGCTGAAACAGTTCTTGCTCCAGTTCAAACCGGAGTACAATGAGAGTCTTGAAAAAAATATCGCTCTTACCTACATGGTCTATGGAGGTTACTATGCCTATATGAAATACAACGAATATGATACCAAGGCTGTCTTTGACCTCATCGGAAAGTTCTCTGACGCTATTGTAAGTGATTATGAGTAAACCGGCATCCGGATCTCAGGGACGCCAAAATAAAATTTAGGTGAAATTAACAAAAACTCTGGACATTAGTTCCGGATTGTGATATAATTTAGATAACTCCCATATACTTATAAACAACCTATCTTACATTTTCGGAGGAACTTATGAAAATGACCTTCATCGGCGCAGCTCATGAGGTTACAGGCAGCTGTACCTATATTGAGGCTTGCGGTAAAAAAATTCTCGTCGATTTCGGTATGCAGCAGGGTGAGGATATCTTTGAAAATGCCCAGGTTCCGACTGCTCCGGGAAATATCGACTGCGTTCTGCTTACTCACGCTCACATAGATCACTCAGGTATGATTCCTCTCCTCTTCGCAGGAGGCTTCAAGGGCGAGATTCATTCAACGACAGCTACTGCAAATCTTTGCAGCGTTATGCTCCGCGACAGCGCTCATATTCAGGAATTCGAGGCGGAATGGCGCAGCAGAAAGGCTAAAAGACGCGGTGAACCTCCCTATGAACCGCTCTATACCATGGATGACGCTCTGGGAGCTATCTCACTTTTCGTCCCTCATGAATACGACTGCGAGTTCACTCTCTGCGACGGAATTTCCGTCAGCTTCCGTGACGCCGGACATCTTCTCGGTTCCTCGAGCATTATTATAACTCTGACCGAAAACGGAGTGACGAAAAAGCTCACTTTCTCCGGAGATATCGGCAATATCGACCAGCCGCTCCTGCGTGACCCTCAGCCGGTCTATGACTCCGACTACGTTATTATGGAGTCCACATACGGCAACAGAGTTCATGAGAAGCCTGCCGACTATGCATCCGCTCTCGCCGCAATTATTCAGAGAACCTTCGACAGGGGCGGAAACCTGATCATTCCTTCATTTGCTGTCGGAAGAACTCAAGAAATGCTCTACTTTATCCGCCAGATCAAGGCGGAGGGACTCGTTAAGGGGCACGACGGATTCCCCGTTTATATGGACAGTCCGCTTGCCAATGAGGCTACCGAAATCTTCATAAATAACCGTGAAAGCTGCTATGACGAGGAAGCTATCGGCTTTGTCCGCCGTGGAATCAATCCTATCAGCTTCGACGGTCTGAAAAAGGCTGTTTCCAGCGACGAATCAAAGCTCATCAATAACGATAACCGTCCCAAGGTCATTATCTCCGCCAGTGGAATGTGCGAGGCAGGACGTGTCAAGCATCACCTCAAGCATAACCTCTGGAGACCCGAATGTACTGTTCTTTTCGTGGGATATCAGGCTTCCAACACTCTCGGCAGAAGTCTTATTGAGGGAGCTAAGAAAGTCAAGCTCTTCGGTGAAACTGTCCGTGTTGCCGCTGAAATCAAGCAGCTTCCGGGCGTAAGCGGTCATGCGGATGTAAACGGGCTCCTCAGCTGGGCAAGGAACTTTGAGAATCCAAAAAAATTCTTTGTCATCCACGGCGACGCTGCTTCGGCTGACAGCTTCACTCAGCGCCTGAAAGATGAGCTGGGTGCGGACGCCTATGCTCCGTACAGCGGTGCGGAGTTCGATATCGCTTCCGGTACGATCACTAACGACGCACAGCCGATTCTGCTTCCTCAGAAGAGAAAGCCCAACAATAATAATGTATATTACAACGATCTTCTTGCCGCTTCCGACAGGCTCAGCCGCCTTATCAAGGAGAACGGCGGCAGGGCAAATGCCGATATGCGAAAGCTCACAGATATTATCAACAAGCTTTGCGACGAATGGCAGTAAATCAGTTTGCTTCTATTTTCATATAAACTTCCTTTATGCAGACAGCGGTCAGACGTAAATCTGACCGCTGTTTGCTATATATTAATTAATCCTTTGTAAAAACCGCACAGCCGCACTCACTCGGATGATCGAGGAGCAGAGCGTTTTTGCCGATATACTTGAAAATAGTACAGCCGATAGCTAAGTCGCCTCCGGCACCGATAATACCAAAGAATCCGAACAAGAGCAGGAAAACACTCCCGTTAAACAAAGAAACCACACAAGGGATAATGCCTAAAAAGAAAAATGGCGCGATAAGCCCGATATAATAATGAGCCAACCTTAGTGCCTCGCTGCAATGACAATAAGGGGTAAGAGATTTCCACATAAAACCAAAATTGATGCTTTTTCTGCCGTCCTTGCAAAAAAGAATCCAGCCTGCACCATGCAGAAGCTCGTGTATCGGAATTGAAACAATTATTGTCAAAAATAAAAACATTTCATTTCTGACAATCGAATCAAAGATCGTCGTATCCTTTTCAAGCGCCAGAATTACGAACAGTAGACTAAATAAAATTATAAGTGGAAGTGCGATCGCACATCCCACAACATTTGCTTTAAGAATTGAAATCACTGCTTTGTGCTCAGTATATCCCTCAGCCGTCAGTTTTTCACGCAACTGTGTGTATTCATCCATGCGTTCTTTTGCGAGTTTTTCCTTGTCAGCCATAAATACCTCCGTATAGCAAAAATCCTCTCTTAATTCAAGAGAGGAAAATTCAAGTGCCGGCATTGAATTAATTTCCCAGGTCGTCGCCAACCAAGTATCATCATCGCAGAAGAGCTTAACTTCCGTGTTCGGAAAGGGAACGGGTGTGACCTCAACGCCATAAACACCGGCTATTCAGTTAAGGAAGAAGAA
>JAFTPG010000014.1 GCA_017463375.1 Ruminococcus sp.
CCCTATCTGGAAAATTTAAATAAAAGTTTTAGGGAGGGAGTTTGAGGGTGACTCCCCACAGTGTGGGGAGATGTCACGCAGTGACAGAGGGGACTCGCGCCAGTAAGGCGGACCCTTTTTCAAAAGGGTCTCCCTCAATAGACTGCGGAACCACACCCCGTTGAATTATACTTTATGGAGCAATTTATCACGTTTATTTCCGAGCAGCTTCACGAAGAGGGCGTGGACGCTGCCGACGAGGAAAGCGGAAATAATAGTACCAGCCCCGACGCTGCCGGTACTGCGGAGAGCAACAAGGCACACAATAAGTGAAATGGAAACAAGAGTAACATCGAAGGCAATTTTCACTTTTGAGAACTCAATTTTTGTTATTTCCGAGATAGTTTTCATTGTACCGTCTGCTGCGACAGGCATGATATCGGCTGGGACATACAAAAAGAGTCCGAATGCGATAAGAACGATGCTTATGAGAATCAGAATCAGCCGTATAAAGATATTATCAGTATTCGGAAGAAAGCTTGCGCAATAGTTGCAGAAGGTCGTGAAATAGCCAAAGACAACAGCGGTCACGATCTGGAGCAGATTTTTGATTTTAAAAGATTTTCGCAGAATAAGTACCTGAACAAGCACCAGAGAAACATGGAACATAATGGTAGCTTTGCCCATTTCGATTCCCCACACGCAGGTCAGCGTATACGGAACTGAGCTTACGGGAGCTGTTCCGAGATTTGACTTGACAGAGGCGGCGATTCCGATAGTCATGATGAATAGTCCTGCAATATACATGATAAGCCTTGTTTTCAGATTTTTCAAATGGTTCACGTCCTTTCATAATATCGGGGTGTGTTCGGCTTAGTATCAACACGCCCTAAAACGTTAAGCTGATATTTGTACAAAGCCGTCAGACGGTCTTTGCAAGGTGCTGCATTAAGTCACAAATCATTATGTATTCTTCATTGTTTTCATCAAAAATTTCAAAGCCGACTTTCTTGTACATTCTCACGGCGTAGTTCTCTTTCTGAACAGCTAGGGAAGCTCTCTTATAACCTCTGCTTTTAAGCTCCCGCAGCATTGTTTGCATGAGCTTAGTTCCGATTCCGGAATTGCGGTATTCCTTATAAAGCGAGATTGCAAAGGACGGTACGCCGTCGGCAATATGTCCGTAGTCCTGCATGTCACGCACCCATACCGCACCGATCACCTTGTTGTCAGCTTGTGCAACAAAGCATATATCGTCCTTTTGCGTTCCAAAATCCTTGATATATACCTGCAAATCGGGTTGATTGATAATTGATTTCGGCGGCGGATCTACACCCTCGGGAATAAAGATTGCCTCGTATATAAAGTCATCTAAAAGATAGTATTCGTCCTCACGGATTTTTCTGATTATGTAATTCATTTTTTACCTCCAATTATTTTATTCTTAATTGGATAACATTCCACACATAACGATACCTCCTTCTTTAATGACACGGAAATCAATTTTCAAAAAACAACACTTGATTCTGGATAGTTTTTGTGCGGTGTTGCCTTAAAATTCACGTCCTTTCATAATATCAGGGTGTGTTCGGCTTAATATCAACACAGCCTAATTTTACCTTAAAATGGCAGCTGTGTCAAATGCTTCATATCAAAGAAATTTCACGAAACTTTTTTGGATGAAAATCTGACGTATGTGCATATTACTGGATTTTCGACAAACAATAGAAGCGCAGTCCGCTTGTAAAGATTTAAAGCGGCATTCTATGATAAAAACGGAGGAGCTATATAGATGAAAGCTACAGGAATTGTTAGAAGAATAGATGATCTGGGACGTGTTGTCATTCCTAAGGAAATCAGACGTACTATGCGTATTCGTGAGGGCGACCCTCTTGAAATCTATACAAACAGTGACGGAGAGGTAATATTCAAGAAATATTCGGCGATCAGCGAAATGAGCGAGAATGCCGTTCATGTAGCAGACATAATGTATAAAATCGCAGGCTGTCCGGTAGTGATATTTGACAAAGACCATGTTGTGGCGTCTTCGGGAGTTTCACGCAAGGAGTTCGCAGAGCGCCGTGTCACAGGGCAGCTTGAGGAGCTTATGGAATCACGGAGTCAGTATTTCCGTACAGAGGATAACCGACAGAACTTCTACGGCGCAGAGGGAGTCGAAAAGCCGGCAATAGCAGCTGTACCGATTATTTCCGCCGGAGATATTACCGGAGCAGTGGTGTTTCTCGAGACAGACACTGTTAAAGAGGTGAGCGACCTCCAGAAAAGTCTGATAAATGCGTCTGCACAGTTTCTTGCAAGACAAATTGAAGGGTGAGTATTTGCACGGTTTATTGAGGGAGACCCTTTTGAAAAAGGGTCCTCCCTCAAACTCCCTCCCTAAAACTTTTATTTAAATTTTCCAAATAGGGGCATGCCCCTATTTGGAAAATTTGAGTTGAAGTCTTTGGAAAGGGGGTTGGGGAAGAACCTTTCTTCAGAAAGGTTTTCCCCAATAAGCGGTGGAAATAACAATTTAGGTTTGATTGACAAAAAAACTGTTGACTAATTTGTGATTATGGTTTATTATAATAAGTGTATGCAAAGTTATAGGAGGTGTGCGGCAGTGGAGCTTTGGGACGGATACAATGAGGACAGGACACTTGCTGGAGTGGATATAGTGAGGGGTTCTGAGATTCCGGAAGGAATTTACCATGCAGTAGTACATATAGTAGTAAGACATACGGACGGAAGCTTTCTTGTTACCCAGCGTGATTTCAGGAAAGAGGGTCATCCCGGTGAATGGGAGATCGGAGCAGGCGGTTCGGTACTCAAAGGCGAGAGCATTTACGATGGTGCGGTAAGGGAGCTTTTTGAGGAAACAGGAATTCGTGCGGAATCACTTGAGCAGCTTTATGAAGATTCAAAGATCCGTGAGAACGGTTCGGGCGCTCATTATACGGGATATCTCTGCGTAACGGATATTGATAAAAATGCTGTAACGCTTCAGGAGGGCGAAACGATTGACTATAAGTGGCTGTCTGCCGGGGAGATAATAGGCGGAGAATATGTCCCGAGTCATGCAGTTGAAGCGGTTAAGCGTCTTACGGATAAATAGCGGAGGAGTTTATGAATAAAAGGAAAAGTATTGCGGGAGTTCTTGCTGCGTCTATGCTGTTCACGGCTTTGACGGGCTGTGCGGATGAGAACAGCGGCAGCAGTGCGTCCGTGAATTATAAGTGGAGCAATGTTGCTATCGGCGGCGGAGGCTATATCACGGGCATCGTGTATAATCCGACCGAGGAGGGGCTTGCCTATGTCAGAACTGATATCGGCGGAGCTTACCGCTTTGATAAAGAACAGAACAAGTGGATTCCGATTACAGACCATCTCGGCTCTGATGCATGGAATCTCATAGGTATCGAGAGTATCGCTACAGACCCTGTAGAGCCGAACAGAGTTTATGCAGCCTGCGGAACATATATGTCGGACGCGGCAGCGCTTCTTGCTTCCGATGATTACGGCGAGACATGGTATCAGTATGATGTGGAATTCAGCTGCGGCGGCAACCAGTCCGGACGAGGCACCGGCGAGCGAATGAAGGTTGACCCTGTGAATAATCAGAATATCTATCTCGGTACAAGAACAGCAGGACTGTGGAAATCCTCGGATTACGGCAAAAGCTGGAGTCAGGTGGAATCATTCCCTGTCAAGGGCGACTATAATCAGGAGAATAATAACATCGGTATTATGTGGATCGAGTTCGACCCTGAAACAAATGATGTCTACGCAGGCGTGGCAATGAGCAGCGGAGAGTGTATTTATAAATCCTCGGATGAGGGCGCTACATGGGAGGCGCTTCCCGTGAATCAGAAGGGAATGTATCCTCTTCAGGCAGATATATCAGAAAACGGCAAGATGTATATTGCATACTCCGACACGGCAGGACCTAACGTTGACCCGAAAAACGGTGCTGTTTATTCGCTCGACCTCAGGACTCAGGAATTCACTGATATTACTCCCGATGTCAATGACGGACGCTACGGCGGCTTCGGAGGAATTTCAGTTGACGCTCAGGAGCCTGATACGGTAGTAGTAACCTCGCTCGGCTTCTGGCACGATAACGGTGATAACATCTACCGCACGACCGACGGCGGCGAGACATGGAATGCTCTTTATACAAAGGATGAAAAGAATTATGTTATGGATACCTCCGACGCTCAGTGGCTTGACTGGGGCAGGGAAGAGGCTAAAACAGGCTGGTGGACAGCGGCTGTTGCAATAAATCCGTTCAATTCAGACGAGGTAACATACGGTACGGGAGCTACAGTCTACTCCACGGAAAATATGACCGACCTCGGCAGCGGAACTCCGGTAACTATCAAGCCCGATGTTGACGGAATTGAGGAGACTGCCGTATTCAATATGATTTCTCCGCCGACAGACGGAACGACTCCGCAGCTCTATTCGATTATGGGCGACCTCACAGGCTTTGCTCATATGGATGTAACAGAAGCTCCGGACGACGCTCATTTCATGAAGAACGGCAAGCCCGATTCGCTTGACTGTGCGTGGCTCAATCCGGATATAGCTGCATATACGAGCGATTCTAACAAGGCGCTCAACTACACGACAGACGGCGGAGCAACATGGAATACCATCAAGGCGCTCCCCGAAAAGGCTAACGGCGGAAAGGTTGCTCTTGCAGCTGACGGAAGCGCTCTTATCTGGAGATCGTCAACGCTCAGTGCAAAGCCGTACATTACTCCCGACTTCGGCAAGACATGGTATTTCTGCCAGGGGCTCGGCTACGGAGCAAAGATCATTGCCGACAGAGTGAATCCGAAGAAATTCTACGCTGTCTGCGAGGGAACGTTCTATGTTTCCACGGACGGAGGATATAATTTTACTTCCACCGGAGCTGTTGTTACCGATGCGGCTGTTCCTGTTGCGGTCGGCGACAGGGAGGGGCATGTATGGCTTTACAGCGGCGGAATGGTAATGTACACCGAGGACGAGGGTAAAAACTTCACGGTTCTCAAGAATATCAATGCAAATGCACTCGGCTTCGGAGCTCCCGAAAAGGAGGGCGGCTATATGACCATTTATGCTATGGGAAACGATGAGGTTGACGGCAATGACGATCCTCAGGGCGACGGAATCTACCGCTCGACTGACAAGGGTAAGACATGGCAGAAAATTAATGATGACGAGCATCTTTTTGGAAATCTTACATACGCTATTACAGGCGACAGCGAAATATTCGGACGTGTTTATTTCGCAACAAACGGCAGAGGAATTGTGATGGGGGATATTGCGGAATAAATGCAGGGAATAAAGAGAATGATCGGAGCCGTTACGGGAATTGTCATGACGGGAACAGCCTGTCTGATTTCGGCGTATTTCTCAAGGGCGGTAGTGAACAGAGAAAGGTTTCCTGTAATGGGCGTTGACGTTTCCCATTATCAGGGAGATATAGACTGGAAAAGCCTTGAAGAGCAGGATGTTTCCTTTGCTTTTATAAAGGCGACTGAGGGAAGCGGACATGTTGATGAGTTCGCTGAGGAAAATCTGAAAAATGCTTCCGGGACTGATATGAAGATTTCGGCATATCACTTTTTCAGCTTCGACAGTCCCGGTGAAACTCAGGCGGAGAATTATATCTCCGTTGTCGATGCAGAGGATATCAATATGCCTCCTGTGGTCGATGTGGAATACTACGGAGACAAGCACAGCAATAAACCCTCGCAGCAGGAGACTGAGGACATACTGCTTCCTCTTCTTGAAATTCTGGAGGAGCATTACGGCGAAAAGCCGATAATCTATACGACTCTTACAGTTTATAACAGATACATCAGGGAAAGCTTCTCAGACTATCCGCTGTGGATCCGCAATGTCAACTTTGAGCCTGATTTCCTCGACTGGAAGTTCTGGCAGTACAGCGACAAGGGCGAGCTTTACGGCTTTGCCGGAGAAGAAAAATATATAGATTTAAACGTTTACTGCGGCTCTGAGGAGGAGTTCCTCGCAGAGTTCAGCGGTAATTGATGGGAGGTGTCGGCAGTGAAGCCGTTTAAACTGATTCCCCCGATAAAGGACTATATCTGGGGAGGAACAAAGCTGCGTGATGAGTTCGGCAAGGAGAGCGGTCTCGAACGTCTTGCCGAAAGCTGGGAGCTGTCCTGCCATAAGGACGGTACAAGCATAATCGCAGACGGAGAATATGCCGGAAAGGCTCTCACGGAATATCTTGCAGAGAATCCGGATGCTCTCGGGACAAACTGTGAAAGATTTGAGTTTTTTCCCGTGCTGATAAAGCTTATCGACGCCTGCGATAATCTGTCGGTTCAGGTTCATCCCGACAACGAGTACGCTCAGCGTGTCGAGGGCGAATACGGCAAAACCGAGATGTGGTATATCGTTGACTGCGACGAGGGAGCGTCTCTTATCTACGGCTTTAAGGAGGAGATCTCAAAGGAGGACTTCCGCAGAGCTATTGAGGAAAATACGCTCCTTGACAAGGTGAACGCTGTTCCCGTGAAAAAGGGAGATGTTTTCTTTATAAATTCGGGAACGCTCCATGCAATCGGAAAGGGAATACTCATTGCTGAGATTCAGCAGAACTCGAATACAACTTACCGCGTCTATGACTACGGCAGAGTCGGTGCGGACGGCAAGCCCAGAGAGCTTCACGTTGAAAAGGCTCTCGAGGTTACAGAGCTGAAGCCTGCGCCAGAGCAGAGACGCTTTATTCCGCTTGAGCTTGAGGGCAGATGTGCAGGAACTGTAGTTAAGCTTCTTGCCGACTGCGATTATTTCACCGTCTCAAAGGCGGAGCTTAATAATTCGCTTTATATTGCCGAGGCTGACGAGCGTTCGTTTATTCACGTTCTGGCAGTCGAGGGAAGCGCAGTTCTTTCTGACGGCAGCGGGAAGATGTCCGTAAAAAAGGGCGAGAGCGTTTTTATCCCGGCAGACTCGGGAAAATATACAATCAAAGGAAATTGCAGTATTATTATTACTGAAATTAATAACATCTAAACGGAGGAAAAAATTATGAAATACTATGTAGGAATTGATCTCGGCGGTACAAATATCGTTGCAGGAGTAGTTGACGAGAATTACAACATCATCGCAAAGGCAAGCACAAAGACAAACTGTCCCCGTCCCGAAAAGGAAATCGCAGACGATATGGCTAAGATGGCTCTTCAGGCTGTAGCAAATGCAAATCTCACCATTGATGATATCGAGTGGGTCGGCGTTGGAACTCCCGGAATCGCAAACAGCTCAACAGGTATTATCGAGTACTCAAACAACCTCGGCTTTAAGAATACTCCCATGGTTAAGTATATTCAGGAGACTATCGACAAGCCCGTTTTCATCGAGAACGACGCTAATGCTGCTGCTTACGGCGAGTACGTTGCAGGCGCTGCCAAGGGAGCTAAGAATGCGGTCTGCATTACTCTCGGAACAGGCGTAGGCGGCGGAATCGTCATCGACGGCAAGATTTATGCTGGCTCAAACTTTGCAGGAGCTGAAATCGGTCATACTGTTATCGAGGTTGACGGTGCACAGTGCTCATGCGGAAGAAAGGGCTGCTTTGAAGCTTATTCCTCCGCAACAGGTCTTATCAGAATGTCCAAGGAGGCTATGGCTGCTCATCCTGAGAGCATCATGAACAAAATGGCTGAGGAAAAGGGCAAGGTTACAGCTCGTACTTCATTCGACGCAATGCGTGCAGGCGACGCAGTCGCAAAAGAAGTTGTTGACAAGTATATCAAGTATCTTGCGGCAGGTATCACAAACACAATCAATATCTTCCAGCCTGACGTACTCTGCATCGGCGGCGGCGTGTGCAATGAGGGCGATCCGCTTCTTCTCCCCGTTAAGGCTCTCGTAGCTCAGGAGGTTTATACAAGAAATTCCGAGAAGAATACTGAGATCGTTATCGCTAGTCTCGGAAATGACGCTGGTATCATCGGTGCGGCTTTCCTCGGAAGAGCTAATGCGTGACTTCATGGGGCGGATATCATCCGCCCCTACAAATTGTAATTTATCGGGGGATTTTCGTAATCTATTGAGGGAGACCCTTTTGAAAAAGGGTCCGCCTTACTGGCGCGAGTCCCCTCTGTCCTTCGGACATCTCCCCACACTGTGGGGAGTCACCCTCAAACTCCCTCCCTAAAACTTTTATTTAAATTTTCCAAATAGGGGCATGCCCCTATTTGGAAAATTTGAGTTGAAGTCTTTGGAAAGGGGTCTGGGGTGACTCCCTGCGGGGCAGGGAGATGTCGAGCTTGCGAGACAGAGGGTACGGGTGCCGGTTAGGCAGAACCTTTCTTCAGAAAGGTTTTCCCCAGAAGGTTACGAAGATACCCTCGGTAAATTACGATTCTGAAGGCGGAGGATAGCTATTCGTGTGAAAATACAAGCGCTATTATGCTATTTGAAGTTTGTGGAGTATGTTTTATAAAAAATCAACATGGAGGATTAATAAGTGAAAGGGAAAGAGCAAGAAAACAGCAATTCTTTAAGGATGACGATATCAGATCCTGAACTGGTTCAGAAGATCCGTGAGAGCGGAATAGAGAGTCTTAGCCCGGATGATCTTAATTCGCTTGGTATAGAAGTAAAAGACGGGCAGATGTTTTTGGGTGATGCAAGTCAGGCGAATTTGCAGGGAGCCAATAGAGTTAGATTAAAAACAGTTCAAGGCGGAAAATCAGAACCGTCGCCGCTTAAACGAGGAGTAGTAGGGTATATTGCGGTTTTGCTTGTCGTGTTAGTCGTGTTAAGCATTATAGGCATTATCAGCTGTAAAATGTTTCTGCCGTCTTTAACATATAAGGATATGATTTTTATATCCCTGTTTTTTGTAGTGGGCTTAGGAATCTGTTTGAATGAATTTCGCACCGCATCTGCTGCAAAGAAATATCTTACGGAACGTGTTCAGGGAAAATGCATTTCTCACGAATCTGCTTCCGGGACAGGGAATCTGCGTAAAAAGAGGTCAATATTTGAATATACATACAGAGATAAGGTTTATCGAAGCTGTGAAAGTGTCTTTGCAAACAAAGGGTATGCGAAGTTGGGAGAAGTAAGAGAACTTATGATTTCACCAGAGAATCCGCGGTGTATATATGACCCTATAGCCGGAAAAGCGAGGAAAATCGGTGGAATCACGATTGGAATGATTTTTATTGTTATTACTGCAGTTGTGGTAGTTTGTGTATATATAAATGGTTAATTGCATTGTAAAGATGATATAATGAGATTTGAATTTTTAATAGGTGATGATTATGAGCACGCTCTAAGAGAATGTGCTGCATTTTGGGAACTTGCAGATAACACAATAGATTCTATTATGCTATATGCACAAATTCTGTGAAATGGATTTGTGCATATAGCTATTTTTTTGAAGCAGGTGCAACAAAAACGGCAAAATCTGACACTGTATTTATGAATCGATTCAAAAGGGGGAATAAAACATGAAAGACTTCGCCAAGGACATCGGACTGGCGAGAAAGGGAGATACAGCGGCATTTGCGAGACTGTACTCAGAGGTTTACAAGGATTTGTATCACATAGCTCTGTACAGCCTCAGGGATTCCCATGATGCCTGCGACGCAGTCAGCGATACGGTAATGGACGCATTCTGTACCATTGGAAAGCTGAAAGATGAAAAAGCGTTCAGAAACTGGATAATGCGTATTCTTTCGGCAAAGATCAAGCGCAGACAGAGGGAATACTATAATGCTCCGGCAGAGATAGAGGAAGCATTTCAGGAGGGCTTTAACTTTGACTTTGTCTCATTTGAGGTCAGGGAGGCGCTGGAGAATCTTGACAGTGAATCAAGACTGCTTCTGTCGATGTCGGTGCTGGGAGGCTATACCAGCGAGGAAATTGCAAAAATATGCGAAACAAAAGCGGCTACTGTGAGGTCGAAGCTTTCGAGAATAAAAAAACGTCTCGGAGCCGAGCTGAGCAGAGAATGACCGATTGCGAAAGGAGAATTGCCATGAGCGGAAATTCAGGAAAGAATGACGATATGATTAAAAAAGCACTGGAAGCGGCGCCTGTTCCCGAGGAGCTTAGTCCCGGGAATATAGAGAAAATGCTCGACGAAAAGGCTCCTGTAAAAAAGAGAAAGAATATTAAATATACCGCACTGAAAATCACTGCCGGAGCTGCGGCTTGTGCAGTGATCGGAGGATTCGGTGTGCACTATGCAGAACAAGGAAATTTATTCAATAAAGAAAATAAAAAGAGTCTCGTCGGAGCGTCGTACAGCTCTGTGCAGGAGACCGGCGGCAGTAAGGATAAAGAAAGCTCCCGTCAGCTCATCAGCGACGGCGGCATTGAGAGCTATGAACAGCTGTATCAGCTGCTCGGAGAGGCTTCGGAAAGCTACAATGAAACTATTGCATCCGGCTGGGGCGGTATGATATATGAGGAAACTGCTATGGAGGATGGTGCTGTTGAGGAAGAGGCTGTTGACAGCGAGGCACCTATGGAGAATGAAAACGAATCTGCCCAAGGTATGCTTACCGACGACTCGACTGCTATAAACGGCGGAATGGGTGACGGTGGCGGCGGCGGAGAGGGTGACTCCGACTATTATAACACCTACAATCAGGAGCAGGGCGTTCTCGAAGCTGACATCGTCAAGACCGACGGCGAGCATATCTACTATCTCTACACCGAATACGACTGGGATACAGGCAATGACCATAGCTATATCAATATTGCAGCGGCAGACAACGGCAGCTTTACAGAAGCAGTCAAGCTTGATATTTCAGATGATTTCCCTGTTCCTGACGGAGATTATGATGAGAAATATACTTATCTTCAGGATATGTACCTTTACAACGATATGCTTATCGTTATTGCCGGAATGGATATGTATATCAGCCATGAGAAAATAACTGTCAGCATGGAGGACTGTATCGGCTATAGCCGGAACACCTATTCTGCCGCAACCTGCGTCAATGTATACACAACAGGCACAGAGCCTCAGCTTATCGGTTCATACATGCAGGACGGCAGCTATAATGATGTAAGAATTGCCCCTGACGGATATATGTACCTGATTACAAACGATTTTTCGGAGAGCTATGAGGTGATAGACGGTGCGGAGGACGTTGAGTCGTATGTTCCGACATATACCTTCGGCGAGGAGACCTGCCTTGTTGCTCCGGAAGATATCATTGTTCCCGAATGCGGATTAGAGGAAAATCCAAGCATAAATTACACGATTGTCGGCAGTCTTGACTTCAATACCTCGGGAGCTTTTACAGAAACTGATATTCTTTCTTTTGCAGGCTTCTCAGGTGAGCTGTACTGCTCCGGAAGCAATATCTATATCGCAGACGGCTGGGATGAAACTGTGATTAACCGTATTTCACTTGAGAACGGAATTATAGCTCCGGCAGCCTCGGGAACGGTCAAGGGATATATCAAGGATCAGTTCTCAATGAGTGAGTATAACGGTTATTTCAGAGTTGCAACGACTGAGAATCTCGGCGAGGAGACTATTGAGGAATATGAGGGCGAGACCTTTGTTTCGTATCGGGATTTAGGTGAGACAAACCATGTATTCGTGCTCGATATGGATATGAATATTGTCGGAAGCATCAGCGATTTCGGTGTGGATGAGACAATTAAATCCGTGAATTTCAGTGGAGATACAGCGTATGTCGTTACCTATGAGCAGACAGATCCGCTGTTCTCGATCGACCTGAGCGACCCGACTGCTCCCGTGATACTTGACGAATTCAAGATTCTCGGCTACAGCACATATATGCAGCAGTGGAGCGACGGACTGCTTCTCGGCTTCGGCGCAAGTGCTGACGAAAATGGTGTCGAGGACGGCGTAAAGCTTGTGATGTTCGACAATTCAGATCCATACGATCTCCGTGAGGTCGGTATCGAGATGATGACCAGCGATCCGTTGGAGGACGATTACTGGATCTATTCTGACGCACTCTGGGAGCGCAAAATGCTTCTCATCGCACCGGAAAAAAATATAATCGGTGTTCCTTATATGTACAGCTCCTATGATGAAGAAAACGGCGGAGTATATACTATAGAATCCAGATATGAGTTCTTCAGCTATGAGGACGGCGATTTTGTGGGCAAAGGCTCTATAGCAAAGGATATCACCAACAGTGAAAGGGCTTCCAGCTTTGAAAGAGCTGTCTATATCGGCGATTATGTCTATATTATCTCGGGTGACAGCTTCATTGCTGCGGATATTGACACCATTACTGTGTCCGACAGCGTTGCTTTCTGATTCCTCCGAAATTTATCATAAACAAGTATTATGGGCGTACTTTTACGCCCATAATCAGTTTTATTTAGGTAAAAAATAAAATTTTCTGAAAAGTGTTGACATCTCCTTCTCTTTCTGATATAATAATACTGTTCTCATTTAGGGGTATAGCTCAGTTGGTAGAGCAGCGGTCTCCAAAACCGCGTGCCGAGGGTTCAAGTCCTTCTGCCCCTGCCAGATTCAATAAGGAGAAAACATCGTAAAGTCGGTGTTTTCTCTTTTTTATTTTATTCAGAGATTTCGTCCGCAGAGTATTATAAATTATGCGCCCGGCGGATGAGATCTGCCCTGACGCCGGAGACGCAAGCCGTCACACCGATGTCGGAAATGTGCTATAAAAAGTCGATTTTATTCTAATTATGTTGAGATAAATGTGCTATAATTTCTACAGAAGTGAAAAATTACATTCTTCTGGGAGGTTTGAATTATGCACAGTAAACATTCAAAATTATTGGCGGCAGCATTATCTGCTGTTATGCTTTTCGGAGCACAGGCAGCAGTGTTTCCGGCAGCGGCTGAGGAGAATACAGCCGGCATGATAACATCCGAAGCAGTTGAGACTCTGGAGGGGATTACTATAAGCAGCGATAAAATCAGCACGGGAAATTACAAGGATACGGATTATAATAACCCTGTTTCTTCCGACTTCTTCTGCGCTGACCCTACGTCAGTCGAATATAACGGAAGACTGTACCTCATCGGAACAAATGACCATGAGCAGTTTGAGGCAAAGGGACCCGATGTGGACAATACCTACGAATGCATTAAGTCTATGGTAGTTTTGTCTACCGATGACATGGTAAACTGGACTTATCACGGCGAGATCAATATCGGGGAAATAGCTCCGTGGATAATCAATTCATGGGCTCCGTCAGTCGTTTCAAGAGTTGAAGACGACGGCAAAACTCATTTTTATCTTTATTTCTCCAACAACGGTCTGGGCGTAGGCGTAATTCACGCTACCGATCCCACAGGTCCGTGGGACGACCCCCTTGGCGAGCCGCTCATTTCAACAAGCACTCCCGGACTTACAGACTGTCCCAATCCCTTTGACCCCGGCGCTGTTATTGATGATAACGGAGTAGGCTGGCTCTCCTTCGGCGCAGGCAAGGCGTCCGACGGAACAACCTATATGCCCGGTTCAAACAGAATCGTAAGACTCGGAGAGGACATGGTTTCCATCGACAGCGAATTTGCTGAGATTCCTGCCCCCTATCATTTCGAGGCAAGCGAGCTGAACTATATTAACGGCACTTATGTTTACACATACAATACCGACTGGAGCGACCATACAGAGCAGTGGGATTACGACTGTGAAGTTCCTTCTGCATGCAGCATGGTTTATATGACCACTAAAACTCCTCTCGACCCCGACAGCTGGGAGATGAAGGGCGAATACTTTAAGAATCCCGGTCTTTCAGGCTTTGACTATTCAAATAATCACACTCATCTTCATAAATTCAACGACAATTATTACATTTTCTACCATACTCTTATGCTCAAGCAAGGCATGGGTATTTCCGGGTCTTACAGAAGCCTTAATGTTGATACGATAAATGTTGACGAGGAAACGGTTACTATTGAAAAAACAGGCGGTACGAAAAAGGGCGTAAGCTCGATCGTATGCGTTGACCCGTTTGAGGTAAATCAGGCGGCAGAGCTTAATAATACTGCCGATATTTCCTTTGATACCTCGGACGCAAAAAATCCCGTTGTAATAAGCGACGGCGAGGGCTCATGGATAAGCGTAAGAGATGTTGAATTTACAGAATCAACAGATACGGGCGAGGAGGAAGCTCCTGTTGAGCTTGAGCTGACAGGCGTTGATACTATCCGCTATGATATAACTGTTACAAGCGTTGATAAGAATACCACTGTTTCAATGTATCCGTCAACCAAGGACGGAGGAGACTGCGCTGGCTCTGTTGACATTACCGGAACAGGCAAGTACTCGATCACCTGCGACATGGGCGGATCTGAGCAGCTTATGAATCTGGGCTATTTCAAAGCGTCCGACGACGCACTCATTACCTTTGTTGTCAACAGCATTACGCTCAATGACAAGTATGAATTTGATATATCCACAGAGCTTACTAATACAAGAGAGTGGGCAGACGGTCTGAAGAATATCTGGAACGGATTTTCCGACGGAGATACAGTCTATACCTCTGACTATGCAGAGCTGAGATATATCGCTGCCGACGACGCTATTGAGCTGTTTGGCGCAGCTGAGATCCCGAATGGAAGCACCAACGGCAATGCACCTCTGCTTGAAGAGCCTGTTACCTTCTACGGAAAGGTAAAGGGTACGGGCAGAGTTGAGGTAAGACTTGACAGTCCCACAGGCGAGGTTCTTACAAGCATAGACTTTGATACTCCCGACAGCTATCAGACGGTTTATAACAGCGAGGTGGCTCAGACAGGCGGAACTCACGATCTGTACTTTGTATTTTCCGGCGCAGATATTTCACTTGCGTCATGGCAGTTTGCCGCTGAGAATGAAGAAACAGTGACCGGTGATGTCAATGCTGACGGAGTATTAAATGTTGCCGACCTTGTTTCATTGCAGAAATATGTTCTTGGCAAAGAAACTCCCGCAAATTATAAGGCATGCGATCTTTGTGAGGACGGCTGTATTGACTCGTTTGATATTATCATGATGAGAAAGGCTCTTCTTGCACAGTAGTAGTATACTTATCTGCAAAAAATAGAGCTGCGCTGAATTCTGCACAGGAAGCTCTGTAATAAGCACAGCTTCCATATCAGTACAGCTTTAACCTCTTTGCAGTTATGATGTTCATTCGTTATCAGAGGATAGCGGATATCCGGATGAACGGAAAAATCACCTATAAGCTATCCTGTATTCCTATGTAAAGACAAATAAGATGAAACAGCCGTATTCCCGGAAACAGGTGAATACGGCTGTTTTCATTTGCGGACAAGTCTGAGATACTCAGACGGAGTCATGCCTGTATGCTTTTTAAAAATTCTGCTGAAATAGTTGTGATCGTCATAGCCGCAGCTCCAGGCAATCTCGCCGATAGACATCTCCGTTGACCTTAAAAGCTGCTGAGCTTTTTTTATTCTCAGGCTTGCAATGTAAAGCTTAGGAGCTGCGGAAAATGCGGCTTTGAAAAGTCTGAGGAACTGCCTTTCCGAATAGCCCGTCATTCGTGCAAGTTCCTCCGTAGTAATGCTGCTGCAATAATTATTTTCAATATATGCCGCAGCGTCGGCAAGCTTTAAAAGCTCGTTGCCGGGACTTATCCTGTCGGTGCGGTAGAGCTTTGAAAGCATGATACAGAGCAGACTGAACTCAGAGAAAACAAGATCCTTCCAGCCGGTATCCTTTTTGCTGTAGTGGTTCATCATTTCGGTTATCATATTTTCTACCGCAGGAAATTCACCTGCCGAAAGCCTGAGCTGACTGCAAAAATAATAATTCTGGGAATAATGCGGCTCAAGCACGAAAAGAGCCTGAAATCCGGGAATTTTCTTCATATCGTATACATTTGCAAATACATCATCAGGTCTGAACATGATATTGCATATTTTCAGATGCTCTGCCTTCATAAAGCTGTGCTCGGTGAACTGGTTGATTACAAAAACGTCTCCCTTTGAAACCTCGTACTGCTGGCTGTTGACGATATGCTGAGCCGAGCCGTCAAGGATGATAACAAGCTCGGAAAAGTCCTCATGACCGTGAAGATAGCAGTCGTCTTTCTCATGAAAGCCGTATTGGAGGTGCACAGGAAATTCATCCGAGCCGGAAAACAGTTTAAATGGAAATTTTATCAAGCCGTTCGCCTCCCGCCGTGTTATTCTGGAAATCTGCTGATTATATTATAGCTTAACCTCAGAAGAATTGCAACTGTGTAGGGGCGCATTCCGTGCGCCCATTTCGTTTTTTGAAATTTGGATTTAACATGTAGGGGACGGCGTCCCCGACGTCCCATTCATCCGTCCGTTTCGTTTCTCCGGATTTGGTTCACCATGTAGGGGCGCATTCCGTGCGCCCACATAGAATATCCGAAAAAATCAAACGGGCGAGCGGAACTCGCCCCTACGGAATTGGGTCTGGTTGACCATGTAGGGGCGGATATCATCCGCCCGTTTTGTTGAAGATTCCCTGTGTGGGCTGCCACAGGCAGCCCCTACAATTTAAATCCATCACCGCAATATTATCAAACGGGCGCACGGAATGCGCCCCTACAAAGAAAAATCCGTCCGGCTTTGCCGGACACCTTCATTGTCAATTATCCATTGTCAATTGTCAATTGATTTGTGCGAAATTTTGCATAAATCCCTTGACACCGCCGGAGAAAGGTGATATAATAAATGACAATAAAAAACGAAATGCCATGACGGAGAGAAGTAACAGGGAGGCTCACTCAAAGTGAGTGCGGGAGAGTGAAAACCGCACAGCAGAGTCCCTGCGAATAACACTCCCGAGCAGCAAACCGAAAATCTGCGGATCAGTAGGAGCGCCGTGACCGTGCGTTAAACGGAAATGCTTTGATTCAAGAAGCATGAGTGACCGCTTCTGCGGTAATTTAGGTGGCACCACGGATAACTCCGTCCTATTTTTTCAATAGGGCAGGAGTTTTTTTATTGCTCCGAAGCCCTGAATTTATTCTGAAAGGAAGATTATAATGAAACATACTGATATCAAAAAAGTGTTCAGTAATCCCGAATGTGTGGGAAAAACAGTGACAGTATGCGGTTGGGTAAGAACTGCAAGAAATTCCAAGAACGTGGCTTTTATTGAGCTTAACGACGGAACCTCACTCAAGCACCTCCAGATTGTAATTGACAAGGCTTCGGATATTGATTTCGAGCCTGCACTCCACCTCGGAACATCCCTCAAGGTTGAGGGCGAGGTCGTTGAAGCTCGTCAGGGAAGCGTTGAGATCAATGCAAGCGCAATCGAGGTTCTCGGAACCTGTCCTCCGGAGTATCCGCTCCAGAAGAAGAGACATACCCTCGAGTTCCTGCGTACAATGCCTCACCTCAGAGGAAGAACCAATACTTTCAACGCTGTTCAGAGAGTTCGTTCAGTTATGGCGGCTGCAATTCACGAATACTTCCAGAGCAATAATTATGTCTATATCAATACTCCGCTTATCACAGGAAGCGACTGTGAGGGCGCAGGTGAAATGTTTCAGGTAACGACCATCGGCTACTCCAACGACTATAAGAACGAGCAGGACTACTATGCAGACGATTTCTTCGGCAAGAAGGCAGGTCTGAGTGTTTCAGGTCAGCTCGAGGGCGAGGTTGCCGCTATGGCAATGGGTAAGATCTATACCTTCGGTCCCAGCTTCCGTGCGGAAAATTCAAACACTCCCAAGCACCTTGCTGAGTTCTGGCACGTTGAGCCGGAGATCGCTTTCGCTGAGCTTCCCGACATCATCGAGGTTGCCGAGGATATGATAAAGACTGTTATCCGCAAGGTTCTTGATACATGTCCGGATGAAATGAAGTTCTTTGACGCTCATTTCGAAAACGGCATCATTGCCCGTCTCGAGGAGCTTATCTCACACGATTTCGGTACAGTAACCTATACCGAGGCTATCAAGCTTCTTCAGGAATCAGGTGAGAAGTTCGTATATCCCGTAGAGTGGGGATGCGACCTCCAGACTGAGCATGAGAGATATATCTCAGAAAAGGTGTTCAAGAAGGCTGTTTTCGTTACTGACTATCCTAAGGAGATCAAGTCCTTCTACATGAAGCAGAATCCCGACGGCAAGACTGTTGCGGCTGTTGACCTCCTCGTACCCGGCGTAGGCGAGATCATCGGCGGAAGCGAGCGTGAGGCTGACTATGATAAGCTTGTTGCTGCTATGAACGACAGAGGAATGAACCTCGATCTCTACGGCGATTATCTCGACCTCAGAAAATACGGCTCCGTACCGCACGGCGGATTTGGTCTCGGCTTTGAGCGCCTTATCATGTACGTTACAGGCGTTTCAAATATCAGAGACGTTATCCTCTACCCCAGAACTGTGGGAAGCATAAGATAAAATATACCGTGACCATGTAGGGACGGATATCATCCGCCCAAACCAGAATTTCTGAACATCACCGCAATATTATCAAACGGGCGCACGGAATGCGCCCCTACGGCATCAGATACAAGTCGATTTGTAGGGGGTGGCGTACCCGACGTCCCGTTTCGTTTTTCGGGGATTTGCGTTACCATGTAGGGGCGCATTCCGTGCGCCCACATAGAATATCCGAAAAAATGAAACGGGCGAGAGGAACTCGCCCCTGCAAATTACGAATTTATTTCGCATAAAATTAATAGAATGCAAGGAAAGGAATGATTATCATGTCAAAATCACTGTGCATACCAGAGGGATACAAGTCCGCTCTGACGCTGAGAGAAACACAGCACGCAATCAAATACATCAAGGACATCTTCCAGCAGTCTCTGTCCTTTGAGCTGACGCTCGACAGAGTTACCGCTCCGCTTATCGTTCAGAAGGGCAGCGGTATAAACGATGACCTCAACGGCGTGGAACGCAAGGTCGAGTTCTCCACAAAAGAGATAGAAAGCGATGCAGAGGTTGTTCAGTCGCTCGCAAAGTGGAAGAGAATGGCTCTCTACCGCTACGGCTACAGACCCGGCGAGGGTATCTATACCGATATGAACGCTATCCGCCGTGATGACGACACCGACAACATCCACTCGATTTTCGTTGACCAGTGGGACTGGGAGAAGGTAATCACTCCTCAGCAGCGCAGCGTTGAGTATCTCATGGAAACTGTGAAATATATCGTAAAGGCAATAGCCTTCACAAAGAGAAAGGTCTGCTTGCGCTATCCTCAGCTTAAAGGGGAGATCTGCGGAACTCCGTACTTTATCACCTCTCAGGAGCTTGAGGATATGTATCCCGATAAGACTCCGAAGGAGCGTGAGAATCTCATCGTTAAGGAGCATAAGACTGTATTCATTATGCAGATCGGAGAAAAGCTCGCAAGCGGTCAGAAGCATGACGGAAGAGCTCCTGACTATGACGACTGGTCACTCAACGGAGATCTGCTGTTCTGGAACGATGTACTCGGAAATGCACTCGAGATTTCATCAATGGGTATCCGTGTAGACGCTGCTTCTCTCGGCAAGCAGCTCGCAGAGTGCGGCGCTGAGGACAGAAAACAGTATGAGTATCATCAGATGATTCTCAATGACACTCTTCCGCTCACGATCGGCGGAGGTATCGGTCAGTCAAGACTCTGTATGCTCCTCCTCGAAAAGGCTCATATCGGTGAGGTTCAGGTTTCTGTGTGGCCGTCCGCTATGATGAAGGAATGCGCCGATAACGGAATCGTTTTGCTGTAAGAACCTGAAATTTGCTGAAAATGACGGATACGCCACCGCAATATTATCAACGGGCGCACGGAATGCGCCCCTACGGGATTGGGTTCGGTTCACCATGTAGGGGCGGATATCATCCGCCCGTTTCGTTTTTTTGGATAACGGAATTGTTTTGCTGTAAATATATATTCAACGCCGCCTTGTATCAGGGCGGCGTTTTCATCAGTTATGGCAAGCTGATCCATTTGACTGGAATATGGTTTATAGAGGAGAATTCAGCGATGTACAAAGGGTTCTTTTTATCTCCGAAAATTATTATTTCATTGCTGCTTTGAGCCATGATTTCATCTGCGGTATTATAACAGTATTCAGAATATTGTTTTTCGGCAAATGTCACACTGTTGGCTTTTTCGTGAACAGCATAATATCTGTTACGCAAATCTTCACTCCAGTCACGGCATTGTTCCTCGAAAGGTATAACAATATGCAAGCTAATGTAATTGTATAGTTTTAGAGCACAGATTGCCTCGGCAGCCCATAGAGGTATGCCATATTCACAATTTACGCAGAAACTGTCTGCTCCGCTGCGATAGGCTGTCCATATTGTTCTAAGCAGTGTTTTCTTGATTGAGCGATAAGGTTCTTCGTGTTCGTTGCGGCAGTTGAGGTTTGTCTCAGATCCTGTTGAGGTTATTGTATAAGTCATAATTGATATCCTGTCCTTGTGTTTTTTATTATTATAGCATAATTCTGCCATCTACGCAAGTGCGTATACGCATAAACGTACCCAAATGTATAATTATATTATTATAATTTGGGTGGTGGAACAATGTCGGCAGTAAAGGACGCAGTAGTAAAACGGTTCAGAACCTTGTGCAAGGAACGTGATATCGCACCGAACGAGCTTGCGAATATTTCCGGAGTTACACCGTCTACAGTATACAGCTTGTTCAGTGATACCCGCAGAAATGTCTCAATTACAACAATAAAGATATTATGTGACGGGCTTGAAATTTCTTTGGGAGAATTTTTCAGTGCTCCTGAATTTGATGAACTTGAACAGGAAATAACGTGATGTACTGCTTTGTGAATTTCAAACTTTTCTGTAGGGGCGCATTCCGTGCGCCAACATAGAATATCCGAAAAAATGAAACGGGCGAGCGGAACTCGCCCCTACAATAAAATAACATATTGAAGTCGATTTGTAGGGGGAGGCGGCGTACCCTACACCCATGCAATTTCAATCGGAGGGATAAAATGATACTAAGAATGCCGGAATATTGTGCGGATTTCCGATGTACCGCAGATAAATGCAGTGACAGCTGCTGTATTGGCTGGGAAATTGATATCGACAGCGAAACTGCTCGCCGTTACGATGAAACAGGCGGCGAATTCGGAGAAAGGCTCAGGAAAAATATTACGTCGGGAGAGGTAAGAAGCTTTATTCTTGATAAGCAGGAGCGATGTCCGTTCCTGAATAAAAGCAATCTTTGCGAGATCATTATAAACCTCGGCGAGGAGAGCCTCTGTCAGATCTGCAGCGACCATCCCCGCTATTTTGAGTGGTTCGACGGCATTAAGGAGGGCGGAATAGGGCTTTGCTGTGAGGAAGCGGCGAGAATTATTCTTACTCAGTCAGAGCCGATGACCTGCGCCGCTTACGAAATCCCGGATGAAACCTGCGATGAGTACGATGCGGAGCTTTATCATTTTCTCTTTGCCGCCAGAGAAAAAATACTGGAGCATATTCAGGACGCTTCAATTCCGATGAGAAACAGGCTTGGCAGTATTCTCAGTTTCGCTGAGGAGCTTCAGCTGTGTGCGGATAATGCGTGTTATGAGCTTGCTGAAATTACGGCGGAGCAATCGGAGTTTGTGCCCGATTTGAAAGCAATACTGGAGTTTATGCGGACTCTTGAGCCGATTGATGAAAACTGGGTACCGTATATCAGAGACTGTATCAGTAATTTTTCCGGAACCTCAAAAGCACTGGCAGAGTTTGAAGAAGCTGCTCCCGAAACAGAGGTGTATCTGCAGAATATCGCTGTTTATTTCGTGTGGAGATATTTTCTCAAGGGAGTTTTCGACGGCGAGCTGCTTTCACGAATCAGAGTTATGGCGGTCAGTACGGAGCTGCTCAGATATATGTTCTGCTGTAAATGGTGCGGAAACAGGTCTGTTCTGCTCGCAGACTGCGTGGAGATCGCTAAGAATTACTCAAAGGAAATCGAATACTGCGAGGAGAATATGGCTGCTCTTGCGGATTTCTTGTGCTGATTTTTCGCTATATAAAATTAAAATAAAAACTTTTCTAAAACCTATTGACTTTTCTGTTCACCCGTGGTATACTATATAAGTCGCATGAAGCTGTTGCGACTTATATCGCGGTGTGGAGCAGCTAGGTAGCTCGTCGGGCTCATAACCCGAAGGTCGTAGGTTCAAATCCTGCCGCCGCAACCAAAAGAGTAAGGAGTGTATTGGAAAATACGCTCCTTACTTAATATAACGAAATATTTAACTTGAATATGTATTGTTTATCCCCACTACTTTGCGGCGGCTGGGCTCAGACCTAATCGTTACATTTGATAACGGTGGATGAAAACGATTGCATAGAAATCACCGCAGCAGGCTGGCGAATCTGCTGAATAAATATTTCGTTTTAGTGAGTACAAATAGCAAAGCCCATCAGAATATAATATTCCGACAGGCTTGCAAATCTATTCAAAACAGACAATGTCTACGTGGGGTAGAAAATTATCTGCTGAACAGCATTCCTACAAGTCAGTCGAAAACGTAGTGGTTTTCGCTGATGCATGGTATTTTTCTTGCGCCAACAAGAAAAATACCTGTGGGGGTGCTATTTGTGTTGTCATTATAACATATTTAGAAATGATTGTCAAGTAGATTTACTGGAAAATTTAACGAATGGGTGTGATTGAATGGGAATTTTTAATCGAAAAGGAAATAATGAGCTTTTGAAGCTGCAGAATAAATACAACGCACTGAAACAGAGATATGAATCGAGTCAAGCTTCGATCAGCAAACTTGAAGCAGAGAGAAGCAATCTTCTTGAATCCATCGAACTTCTTAATGAGAAAAAACAATCTGAAACTAAACAGAATGCAGTCTATCAGGAACAGATCAGAAGCTTACAGAGTAAATGTGATGAACTCAGAACATTGGTTGATGATGCAAAGAGTAATCATTCTCTTAGTCCTGCCGATTTTTTTATAGATGCAAACTTATTTTCACCGCTTCGCAGATATACATCCCTTGAAATGCAGATTGCACGTCTGGAACACTTTCAAGCGACATCCACTGCATGCAAAAAGAATGCTGATCTCTCTGCTGCAGTGAAGCAGAAAATCGACAATTGCAGAAAGGGCTTGATGAATGAAAATGCTGTTGCAGAGATACTGAACGATATGAAAGATATCAAGGTTCTGAGAGATGTAAACTTTACTCTTGATGGATATTCCCGTCAGATTGACTTCATTGTAATCACACCGATGATGGTCTACATTCTTGATTCAAAATCAAGCTGTAAAGAGGGTGATGAGCAAACTGACAAAAATTACTATTCTCTTGAAAAACAGCAAGAGAATCTTATGACAATTTTAGAGCAGTATGATTTAGGTGTCACTCATACTTCCTTGTTTACTCATATGCTTGTTTATGATAAGAACCTGTCTCCTGAGACTGTAAAGAGCAATTATGACAGTTCCGTAAAAGATAAGCGAGTTCATCAGAGAGAGCTTGAAACAGCAATAAGAACTCTTGACGAAGTAGCTGTTAAAAATGACATGCCTAAGTTAAACGCTTACGGCATATACACAATTGAAAATGCGATACTTATGTACTGTATGAATAATCCACCAAGACGTAGATGCCCCTTGTGCGGAAATGGCTATCTTACGATTCGCAAATATGTGAAGAATAACGAGATTCATCATTTCTTCGGTTGTGAAAACTTCAATTCATCCCGTGATGACTGCTGCTATTATACAGAGAACTTCGATATTGAAAAGGAACTTCTCCCTTACTTAGACAATATTTAGATCATTTGTAATTCCTGTCGGAAAAATCCGGCAGGAATTTTTTCATATATATAAGAACCTGTCTTCGCAAAGAAACGTTCTAAGAGAGCAACTATTGGTTTTTGCCAATTGTTGCTCTCTTTTTTTGTGCATTCCTACAAAATACAAAAAAAGTCGTTATTTTTCATCGAACATTACGGTCAAATTTTGCCTTATATATACAGAAAGCAAAAAGCGGCATCAGCCGCATAATTTAAAACCGCCGTCAGGACGGTTTCAAAACCAGCAAGCACTGTATAGTGTAGCCACACTATACCGATTTTCCAAAAAATCGTACTGCTTGTTAGAGGGGCAAATCCCCCTAAGACCCCCTGAATCGGCTGCGCCGAAAATACAAAATCGTTCAACAGCACAGGTGTAAAAAATAATTGCAAAAGCGTGAACGAACAAAACTGAAAGGAGCGTATATGGAGACAGAACAGAAACGAGAACGCATCATTCGCTTTCGGGTGAACGATGACGAATATAACGCCATTGCAGAAGCTTATGAAGAATCAGGCTTGGATTCCATGAGTGATTATATCCGTACAATTGCAATTGATCGCTGCATCTTCTCAATTGACAAAGACGAGCTTGCAAAGCTGCGCAGAGCAATTTCTGCAATCTCTAGTAATATCAACCAGATTGCAATTCGTGTGAATTCAACCGGAAAGATTTATGCAGAGGATCTTGCAGAAATTAAAAAAGGAGTTGAGAAAGCATGGCAACAACAAGCCTGCATTCTGTTATTGCTACACAGGCAAGAGCGATAGCCTACATAATCAATCCGGACAAAACGGAACAGGGTGCGCTGGTTCAAAGCTATATGTGTTCCGAAGATCCGGATGAAGCAGAAAAGGATTTTCTGAGAGTTCAGCAGAATCTTGGAACAGGCAGAAGTAAGATTCTGGCACAGCACCTTTATCAGAGTTTTCCTCATGGTGAAGTTACACTGGAACAAGCATTTGAACTTGGAAAACAGCTTGCCGACAGATTGCTGAAAGGACAGTATCAGTATGTTCTCGCCGTTCACACAGACAAGGAACATCTGCATTGTCACATCGTTTTCAATAACACGAATCTTGAAAATGGCAAGACCTTTGAAACGCTTGAAAATCAGAAAAGCATTGATTCGTATTCATGGGAAAAGCTCCGAAAACTGAGTGATGAAATATGCCGTGAAAATGGTCTATCAGTTATTGAAAATCCGGAACAAGGTAAGGGTAAATCATGGTATGAATGGCAGCAGGACAGAGCCGGACTTTCATGGAAAACAAAGCTGAAATTTGAGCTTGATAACTGCATTATGGCAAGCTCGGATTTTGAGGATTTCCTCAGACAGTGTGCTGAGAGAAATATTGAAGCCGTGTACAATCCGGATAATAAGATCAATCTCAAATTCCGGATGCAGGGACAGGAGAAATTCACACGAGCCAGAACGCTTGGCTGGTACTATGAAGTTCCACAGATCAAGCGCAGAATTCAGAACTTCCAACTGCTGAAAACCGGACAGCTTGCGAAGCAGCCGAGAACGAAAATTATTGATACCTCTCAGGATAAGTTTCAGAATGCTAAAGGTCTGGAACGCTGGGCAGACATTCAGAACATGAAAGAAGCTTCCAGAGTTCTGAATATACTTGCAGCGCATGCACACATGGGAGTACTACTACGATAACTACTATGATTACCTTACGGAGCATCTGGAATTCAATGACGATGACAACGGCAACTGGACGATAACCACTGATACTGGTGAATTCTACTACTTTGAATTTATTCAGGGACAGTGGAATCAGTTTGACGGAAACGGTAATGTAGTTGATATGTTCCCGCCGATCAGCACGCTGCTTGAAGGCGAAACCATGGAAGATGTGGATTTTAACTACGAGGACGATTATGAAGATGAGGAGTTTTACTACGAGGATGACGATTCAGCGTACATAGATAACTCCGATTCTTCCGCAGACAGCGATGATGCTGCTTCGTCAGACAGAGCTGCCGGATTCGAAGATGATGGTACTGTAGGAACTCAGGCAATCGAGGACGATGGAACAGTCAGCACTAAACCAGCTGGTTATGATGCATCAGCTGACAGAACTGCCGGAACACAAAATCCAAACAACAGCAGCAATAACTCACCAGCAGTTGTCAGCGGTACGATAAACCCGAACAATAATGCTGTTGCTGAAACAAGAGTATCTTCCACAGCAAAATCTGAGGAGACAGACGATGAAAGCGATAATACTACGCTGCTTATCGTTTTTGGCTCACTTGTTGTGGTTGCCGGAGGACTGGGAACTGCATATGTAATCAAAACAAAAAAGAAGTAAGGAGAATGGATTATGATTTTCAAGAGCGATAAGATGGCGTATGACAATACTGCAATGAAGTACGTTGCTCCGGTATGGGAGCTTGATACGGAGAAGCAGATAGTTAAGCACACGGATGAAACTACACTTGAAGTTTCCGAAGAATACTTCCATCAATTATTTGTAGGGTATCATCTGAAATATGTTGCAGAGCATTGCCCGGAGAAGCTCCAGCAGCTTGTAAACTCCGGCGAGATCATCGACTATCTGGAGAAACTTATTGATGATGTCTACGACGCAGAAGAAGGACTGGTAGAAAAGTGGAAGGCAGCGGATAAGGACTATCAGGCAGCAGCTCTCAGCGGAGATATCCGTGAACAGGCAGCCATCCTGAACCGGATGGATATGCAGGCTCATGAAATCGTTTATCCGGAACTCGTCTACACCATTTAAGCAAAAAAAGAAAAGGCAGACAAGCCTACCGTGAAAAAGTAACCTGTCTGCCTTTACGCACCACTACCAAAATAAGCAAGGAGTGTGCTGTTTCATTATATCACACTCTTTGCAATAATGCAAGGAGAAATTTTTATGAACGTTAAAGAAGCCTTTATTATACTTGTGATGGGATTTACAATGGGATGTTATATCATGTATAAACTTAAGCCATCACCGCCTGAGCCACAGCCCAAGCCAATGGACTTTGTACAGCTGCTGGAGATGATCGAACGCATGAACGCCAGCAAGAACCGATTATTTGATATTGAAGAAATGCTGACCAGCGTACAGTTATGTGATGATGAGCATCCCCAGCACGTCCGCTGTTCATGGAATAACGCAGGAACAGAGTCGGACTGCGGATACACCTTCAATGTCAATAACAGCTCGAATCGGTTCGTGGAACTCGCAGAAGAAGAACGTATAGAACTGCGTAATTCTCTGCTGAATGATGTCGATGAGCTTGTTGCGCTGCGCCGTTACGGCGTAACGCAATCAGTAACGCAAAGGGAAGCGAAAACGAAAAAAACAGCAGCAGGGGAGGGGTATGATGTACAAGCCAGAACAGTATGACCCTTCGGTTGTAAAGATTAATTATGAGTACAATAATCCTGCTTTGTGTAAGATAAACGGAGTCTTAACAGGTTACTGTGTTTTATGCGGTCAATATCTGGGAAATGAACATGATACCAATTGGTTTAGTTTGATTAAAAGGGAATATTGTCCGACTTGCAGAGTCAAAGTACGGACAGAGCAAAATACTCTTCGTCAGAAAAAGCACCGCCGAAGTAAAAAACAGCTGAAAAAGGACTACGAGCAGCAGACAAATCTGCTGAAGCAGGAGAACAGCCTTCTGCGTGAAGCTGTCATGGCTCTCCGTGATGATGTGGAGCAGCTCAAGGCAGGAGTGCAGTAAACACGATACCGCCTAACTTCTTCCCCAGTGGGGAGGAGGTCAGGCGGTATTTATTATTCTAAGGATGTGTCACGTTTCTTCTTGGGTGCAGAATGTTCAGGAGATTTGCTGCGTTTCTCAGCCAGTTCCTTTGAAGATTTTTTTAGAGTTTCTCTGGATATGTAGCCAGTCATTCTTTTGACTGTTGATTGTTGAGATTGGTTTGGCACCGCTGCACATTGACGCAATACACCTAAGATATCAGCGGATAACATTGATTTGATTTCAGGAGACAATTCAGTTATAGTGTATCCCTTTTCACAATAAACCTCTTGATTATATTTTTTCTCATCGTTCTTCTTGGAAAAAATATGTGTTATTGTAAACGCATCACTGCTTTTAGAAAAACAGTCCTCATCACGTAAGGATTTTGCGATGAAACAAGTACCCTGTTCTGTTCCATTGTTATCATATTCTTTATTAAAACAAAGTGAGAATTTTAAATCGGTAGTGCCGAATTTATACGTTTCTGTTTGTGTTTTTATGTCCTTCAACATAAAACTTTCTCCCATCACGAGGGAAGAGATGGCGTGTAAATGCTTGAGCTTTTTCTGTGCAAGTTTATATGGATGTCGTGCTGAAAAGAATACCTGTGAAGATTGTAATTCTTTTTTTACTGCTTTCTTATAAAACTCTTGTGCTGATAATTTAGAATCAACTCCTGTCAGGTGCTTGAAATCTTTTGTTTTAAACATAACTTCTATATATTGCCCTTCAAAAACATATAGGAATGTTTTGCCGACAAGATTCTTTTTATATGCGTCTGCTGCTTTTTTTATCTCAGATACGATTTTTTGCTTATCAATTTGTGTATTCATAAAGTCACTTCCCAAGAAAAAGCGTCGGGTAAAGTTTGCCCGACGCTTCAACATTCAATATAAGCGGTTTTATGCTGGCTGTCAGCCGCAATACCCTTTCGAGTATCTAAAATGTCGCCGAAAATAAGTCCTCGGCGCAGACTAACCATATCTCCCAGGTCGGGGCACAATGCTCTTTCAAGCATCTAAGGTCTTGGTGTTTTTACCTGCCCAAGTACAGTACAGCTTAATGTGCCGCTACACAGAGGATTTTTCCTCATTTATATTATATCCGATTTCACCTAATTTGTCAATAGTTTTCAAAAAAATTTTTCAATCACAACTTTCTCCCCATCGAGGCAGAAATTAAAGATTACACATAGCTTCCTCCGGATTATTCCAATGTCTGTTTCTTTTTCTTTTCTGGCTGTTTCTTTGTAGCAGCTCGGCTCTTAGCCGCTTCCTTTTTCAGCTTTGCCCTGTCAAAATAACAGGTACGCTGCTGAGGTTTATTTTTCTTAGCTTCGGCAGCTGCTTCGTTCAGCTCCGTTGTGAGCGTTGCCAGACGTTCCTCCTTTTGTGCAAGCTCTGAATCTCTTGGAAATGTCTGTACAGCAAGCTTTTCCGCTTCTGCATAGTCAATACGCAGCGCACTGAGTTTGCTGTGAGCGTTTCTTACCTTGTCATCAACAGAATACAAGGCACTTTCCAGACGTTTCAGATTATGCGGAAACGAGCCTATCAGCTCTGCTCTGTGCGTTACACTTCCGCTGAGCGTAGCCGTCACATTCTTGCTGAAGCTGTCCATCTGCACAGAAAGAGGAAATCCTTGAAATTCACCGATTTTTACAGGCGTATCCATTACTTTTATCGCATCATAAGTCGCATCCTCAAAAGCCTGTGCAGCTTCTTTTCGGTCTGTGTAAACGGTATCACCAATCGTGAGCCGGAACTTCGGCTGCATTGTTTCAGGGTCTACAGGCAGCTTGTCTATATGCTTACGGTCTGTTTCCAGTCCATTCAGCAATCCTATGAGACGTTCCTCATTTGCCGGAAACGCTTTGACTTTATCCTGCATTTCATATACGGTATTTGTATGCTCCGCTTTCATCAGGCGCAGCTCCTTAACCTCATTGTCAAGCTGCATCTTTTCCTTGATACGCTCATCTCCGGTGCAGAGTGCCTTGATTTCAGAATATGTAAGTGCCTGCTGGTCAACATCCTCACACTTGCGTACAGGCGTTTTTGATGTCATTATCTGAGAGATAAACTTCTGCTTATTCTCCAAGGTCTGGTAAGAATACGCATCGAATGTTCCCTTTGTAACATAGCGGAAAATATGCACGTTCTTATTCTCATTACCTTGTCTGATGATACGTCCGGCTCTCTGTTCAAGGTCAGCTGGTCTCCACGGAATATCAAGGTCATGTACAGCAATCAGACGTTTCTGCACATTTGTACCAGTTCCCATTTTGCTTGTCGAGCCGAGCAGCACACGCACTTCGCCGGAGCGAACCTTATCGAATAGCTCAGATTTCTGCTTCTCAGTTTTTGCATTATGAATATATGCTATTTCATTTTCCGGAACGCCTTTATCCATAAGTTTCTGCTTAATATCATCATATACGCAGAAATCGCATTCTTCTTCCAGAGAATTTGCTTCCGCAGCGGATACTTCCTCTGCATCAGCACCGTCCTTTGCTGCACTTGCTGTCTTATGAGGTACACCAAGATCACAGAAAACTATCTGAGTAAGCTTTTCTTCGGAAGTATGGTTAAACAGATTCTGGGAACCGTTTACATACATTTCAAGGCTGTTAGCTACTCTGAGAGCAATTTCGCCCTGCTGCATAAGTTCCGCATGAAGGTCAGAGAGTATCGGCATCTTTTCCTTTGATGGATTGTTTTTCAGGAATCTCATATAGATGTTTCTGACGCATTTATCAATAATGGAACGTTCTTCGGCTGTCAGACCGTATTTACCGCCTACGATGATTTCGCAGAGGGAAATGATGAAGTCTGATTTCATGGAGACAGGGTTTTCATCCATATCAGCACCGAAATTGATGTCCATAGGATTGATGTACTGCTCAGAATTTGATGAGATTTTGATAAGCTGTCCGTTAAGTTCCTGTACAAGAGGGAAATATTCGCCTTCAGGGTCACAGATGATAATATCATCCGTTGTCTTTAAAAAGCTGTCCAGAATCTCACGCTTACCACTGAACGATTTACCAGAACCGGGAGTTCCCAGAATCAAGCCGTTAGGATTCTTCAGGTTTGAACGGTCAGCCATAATCATATTACCTGAAATCTTATTGACACCGTAATATGTACCATCCGGCTGAAACAGTTCTCTTGTTGTAAAAGGAACGAAAACAGCAATACCGGATGTATGCATTTCACGGCTGACAGGAATTTCATTAAGACCGAGGGGAAGTGTGGTAGCAAGAGCCTGTTCCTGAATATATCCGCATTGCATCATCATGCAGTTATTCTTCTGACAGATACGTTTCAGCAAATCAAGCTGTAATTTCAGGTCTTTCTTCGACTTTGCGTAGTTTCGCAGCGAGAGCGAAATGTGGAAAAGACGTTCATTCTTTGAGTTCAGATCATCCAGCAGCTTCTCAAGATCATCAATATACATCTTGATCGACGGAGGAAGGATATTAGGGTCATATCCGGCTGTAGACGCTTTTTTCTGTTCGTCGATCTTCATTTGCTCTACGTTCGTCAGCTTGCGCTTAATGAATTTTAAAGCTGCAATCTGATCGAACGGTTCAATGTGCATATTTACACAAAACAGATTCTGCGCCTTCATAAAGTCGGTCAGAACCGTATCCGGCAGTTCTCCGGCAAGAATATTGATGGTTGAGACTGCGCCGAATGCATCACCAATTTCAAAGTCGGATTTATTGAATTTCAGAGAAGCAGGAGCGATGAAATCCTTTGTATCCATTCCGGAACGAATCATTTTATTCCAGTCGAAAATAAATGGCGCATTTCTGTACGGATTCAACGAATAGTACAACGTTTCCAGACGTTCCTTTCCGCTTAGAACCTGAGCTTCAACGCCAATGGCTTTCATCATTTTTACAAGCTCCGTAGACAGTCCTATGAGCTTTGCTCTGGCTGATTTATATGAGTCGGCGTCAACCGTAAATGTAAGGAACTTACGACATGATTGTCCATTTGTACCGTTTGTCAGTTTTGAAGTGAGCATTTCTGAATACTCACGTCTGATATCATTGAAAGCATCTTCCTGATTCTGAATCTGAATGCTTCTTACGAGTGCTTCCTGACTTCTGTTCTGGTTTTCAAATGTAAGCTGAAATTTTACAGTGTTATCGAAGAAATTCAGCATATCGCAGTACTTTGAGAAAATCCTGTTCTGTTCGTCAAAGTCAGCTAGTTCGTAATTTATGTCAAAAAACTGTATTGTTTTGGAATAGCTGTTTTCAGAAATCTGACAGATACCATCCTTAAACATCTGAATGTACGGAATAGTATTCTGCACGGTTTTCTTATCATTTTTGTATTTCTTTATTTCACTCATTCTGGAAGCAATAATCTTCTTATCATTTTTTGTGAGCTGCTCAGGCTTCTTTTTCGCAGCAACAGCAGCTTCTGCTTTAAGGTTTTTCTTAGCCACGTTTACCTCCTTCTGCCCGATCCAGTGCTTTTTTCAATCTAAGGTATTCTATCTGCCTGTCCATGCACTCGTAAGCGTTTGTGGTGCGGTATATTCTTTTCCTTGGTGATTTGAAGTAAGCGATCATCTGCTTAACCACCTGTTCAAAAAACATACCGTTTTTCTTGTAGACGCCGCATATAATAGCCGGAGCAGCACAGCATCCCATTGCAATAATTGCACCGGAAAGTCCAAGAAATCCTCTTGTCAGGAAAAATACCGGAATTCCGATTACAAAACCTATACCAAAGGAAATCACCTGACGTTTTGTCAAACCAAACATGAATTTTTCCTTGATATCGTTCAAGTCCTTCGGAATCTGAACGTAATGTGCCATAAAGTCCTCCTTTAGTGTGCATTAAATACGGATTTTGAAATCGCTCCAGTACGCAGCATTGTAAACATCAGTGCTACGGTATAGCCAAGAAGCATTGCCATTTGCATTACAATATCTGCACTTCCTGCACCAGCATGCTTTATCAAGCTCTTCTTCCGTTTCGAAGATTCCGAGCTGAATTTCTTCTTCCTGCTGGACTATCTTTGCCGAGAGAGTAAAAACCGGAACGGATTCCTTAGTTTCAATATCCTCAGCGTCCCATAACGCAGGAGCTATTGATACTACATTGTCATAATTTACCAGAACGCCTTCCTGTGTTATAATTGTCATTTTCATTTGATTTCCTCCATTTTTGATTATTTCACTTCGTCCCCACTGGGGAGGAAGTTATTTACGGATGCTGCTTTGCGAATTCAGGCATGCTATGTCGGATAGATGCAGATACATAACTTGAAAAAGTCGAAGGTGCATTATACAAAGCTGTTATCAAATAGGCTTTTATATTTCTGATTCTGCTGGTATTTGCAGCAAGACTATCCAGCACATAGCAAATGTGTTCGCTATCGAGTTTGAGCAGACGATTCTTAACTGTCTCCTGTGGAATATCCTGATTTGCAACACGGATGGTTTCAGCAGAAGAACAGATACATTCCACAATAATTGATACAAGCTCATCTAATTCTTCCACGCTTCCAGCCGGACGATGCTTTTCATCCGGATTGCTATAATCAGCTGTGAGAGCAGCATAAGGGCAAGTTTCCGTTATCGCTGTATCTGCCAATGATGGATTTGAGTAATGCGGAAATAATGTTGGCTGCGTCAGTTGTAACGCTTGTTCCTGCGGTATTTGTGTTTATCATCGGACAGGATTATCTTGAGCAGGGCATTATATCTTCTGCACTAAAGGAGTAGTAATATGGATGAGAAACAAATTACACTAAAGACAAAAGCTCTCAAATATTTTTTGAGATT
>JAFTPG010000015.1 GCA_017463375.1 Ruminococcus sp.
GGGAGACCCTTTTGAAAAAGGGTCATCCCTCAAACTCCCTCCCTAAAACTTTTATTTAAATTTTCCATATAGGGGGCATGCCCCCTATATGGAAAATTTGAGTTGAAGTCTTTGGAAAGGGGTCTGGGGAAGAACCTTTCTGCAGAAAGGTTTGCCCCAGTAGGCTATGAAGAACTCCCCTGAATGTATTTTAAACTTTTTTGTATATGAGAAGCTCAAAATCGACCTGTGTTTCGAGGTTTTCGAGAGCCGCAAGACGCTGCTGCTCGGCTTTTCCTGTTTTGTAGTAGTACGGAGTCATCGAAAACAGGCTCTGGATGTCCTCCTGCGAATCAAGCTGAATTCTGTAGCTGATACGCTTTTTCCGTATTAGTGCAAATCCGTCAAGCTCATAGGGTTTTACCTCGTTCTTATAGGGAGTATCATAAATAGCCTGTTTCAGCTCCCAGAGGTGATTCTCCGACGGAATTGCCATTATCATGATTCCTCCGTCCCTGAGCACACGACGGAACTCCTCTCCGCAGTACGGAGCAAAGAGCGTTATAAGCATATCACAGGAACGTTCCTCAGCAGGAATATGGAACACGCTTGCCGTCGCAAATGATGCTGTTTTGCATCTTTTTGCGGCATACTCAACAGCTGTTTTTGATATGTCAATACCGTATATCCCGGCGCCAGGCACAGCTTCGGCAACTGCTGCTGTGTAGTAACCCTCTCCGCAGCCTGCATCGAGGATCATGCTTCCCTTTCGCGAATACCTGCGTACAGCTTCACAAAGTTCATCTTTAAGCTTTGAATAATAACCCTTGTCGAGAAAATTCTTCCTTGCCTGAACCATGAGCTTATTATCGCCGTGAACGGTCTTTCCTGCATGCTTTGACAGCAGGAGATTTACATATCCGCTTCGTGCAATATCAAAAGAGTGGTTTTTTCCGCAGACATAGCTTTTTCCCGTATCATTGAGCTTTTCTCCGCATACGGGACAAATAAATATATTCATTGAACTCACCTCAGATATAGACGCAGGGGTCGGTTGAATGCTCGGAAATCTCTATATCAAGCTGCGGGAATTTCTGCTCCAGCACATAGCGAAGCTCCTCAAGAACGAGGTTTTCCGTGTGGAAATGTCCGCAGTCAAAAAGCGCCATACTTATATTGTTGGCATCAATCCAGACATCATGCTTCACATCGCCTGTTATATAAGCCTGACAGTTTTTTGCCACAGCTTCACTAAGCATTGAACCACCGGAACCTGAACAAAATGCAAAACGCTTTATCATGTATCTGCCGTCTGCACTAGTACGAACAGTTTCACATCCGAATATCTCTTTCAGAATCATACCGAACTCTTTACTCTTCATTTTCTCTTTAAGCTCGCAGACAAAGCCGAAACCGATTCCGTTACCGCAATCCTCGAACAGCTCCGGTTCTCCTTCAAGCTCAAAGCGTTCTGAAAGTCTGCGGAAAATTACTCCGTTTGTTCCGTTCGGTGATTTATCGAGATTTGTGTGCATGCAGATAGCCGCAATATTTCTTTCAGCAAGAGCATACACGGGACTGCGGAAGGAAAGTTTTTTCAATGGGTCAAAAATTACAGGATGATGAGAAATTATCAGCTGTGCCTGTTGACGGTCTGCTTCGGTAACGACCCTGTTTGTAATATCGAGAGCAAGTATTACCTTATCGCATTTCATATCGTAATTATCTACAATAATGCCCGAGTTATCCCATTTTTCCTGAGTATTGAACGGATAAAGCTCGTTAAGATAGGCATAAATCTCATGTATATCGTATGTTTCAAAGCCATTTTCAAGCTTGCAGGCAAGTGCCTTATAATGTGCCGCTTCGTATTTTTTGCCTGCCTGTTCAAGCGAATCCGCTACCTTATTAAGACGTTTTATATCCTTACTGCGGTATTCCGCCGTAAGAGGGTCATTCATATCAGAAAATCCGACAAGTGAATCAGCCTCGGTGAGAAGTGCACAATTAATGTTATACTCCGCACACATAACGACATACATTTTGCCGCCGTCCTCAACAATTTTCTCGGACGTAATCTCCAGCTTATATTTATAGAGCATTTTACGCAGATATTCCGGCTTGCTCATCGGCTGCAAGATCCAGCGGACAGAATCGCCGAAATCAGCATCCGTATTTCCGATAATATCCGCAATCGTCTCTCCGCCCATACCAGCGATTATAACGTCGCTCACCCCCTCCTCCGGCACATTTTTAAGTCCGTCAGAAAGTATCAGCTCAATTTTGTCTGATAATCCGTATTTTTCTACGGTTTTTGCGGCAGCTTCAAGAGGACCCTCCCTGATATCTGAAGCTATGACCCTGCGGCATTTTCCGCTGAGCACCAATTCGGCAGCCAGATGGGCGTGGTCTGTTCCAACGTCGCAGGCAATTCCCTTACCGCTTACCATTTCCGCACACATTTTCAATCTATTATCAAGCATAACTGCACCTCAGTTCACAAAAAATAACAGCGTGCTGTTTTATTACAGCACGCTGAAAACCGTTGCCAAAACAGCGGAATTTACCGATATTCCTACCGATGGAAAGCTTACTTTGCTGCAAAGTGAGCGTTGAGCTTAGCAACGAGCTCATCTGCATTTGTTCCATGAACAGCACAAGCCTGCTCTATAGTCTCACTTCTTGAAGCGGGGCATCCGAGACAGTGCATTCCAATTTCAAGGAAATAGGGTGCTGCATCGAAATCAGCATCAAGAATATCGCCGATAATAGTATCCTTAGTAATCTGCATAATCAAAACATCCTTTCATTTTCTCATATTGTCTGAATATCAGAAAGATTTATACCTTTTCCGTAAAAATCCACAGCACAGCATAAAGCTGTGCTGTTCAGGATTATTTGAAACCTATTAAGCTTCGTTCATCTTTGCGAAACACTCGCTGCAATAAACAGCTCTGCCCTCCTTGGGCTCAAAAGGAACCTTAGCTTCTCCGCCGCATGATGCACAAGTTGCTGTATACATAACTCTTTCAGGTCTGCCTGCATTTTTTCTTGCATCACGGCAGCTCTTGCATCTCTGAGGCTCATTTACAAAGCCTTTCTCTGCATAGAATTCCTGTTCTCCCGCAGTGAATACAAATTCATTTGAGCATTCCTTGCATACTAATGTCTTGTCTTCGTACATTTTACATACCTCGCTTAAAATATTTGGACCACGATTGGATTTCCACCAACACCTTTGAATAAACAACGCTCTTTGAGTTAAGCTACCCGGTCATTAATCGGAGTTTACGCCTCACACAAATAAATCTTTGCCAACGGACAGGCCGTGCATTCTTCGTCGTTTTCAAGTCGGAAATCATTCAACGCTGAATCCAAATCAAGCAAGTCAGACACTCATCATCCTGAACACAGATCAATATGTTATTATATTATAACATACAATGCTAATCTTGTCAACATCTATTTGGTAAAACATAAAAGATATTGCATACATTTTCGGAAATCAGGATAAACTGATTTCTCAAAAACAATAACCCTTATACATATTATACCATATTTTTTATTCGGTTTCAACTCTTTTTATGTAGAATTTTGAGGGCGATTTTAGTGCATATTACTAAAAATTACAGCTGTACGGCATTCTGCAAAATAAAAGCAGCCCTCAAATGAGAGCTGCTTTGCATTCATAATTTAAATCAGTTACCAAGCATTTTGAAGATAGCCTCGAGATCATCATCCTGACTGGAGCTCTTAGGCTGACCAAGACCAAGACCGTCGATCAGAGGATTATCGATCTGGATAACATCCTCACCAGCAGCAGGAGCGTCAGCAGCTTCAGCTGTTTCGGAAGTATCCTCAAAGCCAGCAGCGATAACAGTAATTGTCATCTCATCCTGCATATCTTCCTTGAACGCTGTACCGAAGATGAACTCAACGCCGTCAGCAGCTGTATCTGTAATCATCTTTGTTGCAGCATCAACATCAGAGGAAAGAATATCCTCGGACATAGCGATATTGATAAGAAGTCTCTTAGCACCGGAGATCGAAGTCTCAAGCAGCGGGCTGGTGATAACTGCATTTGCAGCTTCCTTAGCCTTATCCTTGCCTGAACCGTGACCGATAGCCATGTGAGCATAGCCTGCGCCCTTCATGATTGTAGAAACGTCTGCAAAGTCGAGGTTTATGTAGCCTTCCTCAACGATGAGGTCAGAAATACTCTTTACACCAGTCTTGAGAACGTCGTCAGCAAGTGCAAATGACTGCATCATTGTAAGAGGCTTATCAAGACCAACGAGAAGTCTTTCATTAGGAATAACGATAAGGGAGTCAACATATTTCTTGAGCTCTGCGATACCTCTCTCAGCCTGAGCCATTTTCTGCTCTCTTTCAAAAGCGAAAGGCTTTGTAACAACAGCTACAGTAAGGATATCCATCTCCTTAGCGATCTTAGCTACAACAGGAGCAGCACCAGTACCTGTACCGCCGCCCATTCCGGCAGTGATAAAGATCATATCAGCACCCTTGAGGTGTGTTTCGATCTCATCACGGTTTTCCTCAGCAGAACGCTGACCGATTTCAGGCTTATTTCCTGCGCCTCTTCCCTTAGTGAGCTTAGCTCCGATCGGGATTCTTGTTGTTGCTTTTGATTTGTTAAGTGCCTTGGCATCTGTATTGACAGCTATATATTCAATATTATTGACACCCGACTCAACCATACAGTTCAGGGCGTTTCCGCCGCCGCCGCCGACACCGACAACCTTTATATTTACATCGGGTTCGAGTGCTTCCTCATAATTAAAATCTGACATTTAAACTCCTCCTATTGTTTTTTCCTGTGTTTTATATAAATTTAGATTACTCACAAAAATACACTTATTATTTTATCATACCGGCTGGCTTTTTTCAAGTCTCTCCGGCAGATTTTTAAATTTCTGCACATTCACCAATAACGCTTCAATTTCATGATACATTTTGTACAAATCCGCACTAATTTTGAAGTCAGTATAATCACTCTGCAAGCTCTCCGCTGACTCGCTCATTGTGTTCGCCGAAGATCTCCTCTTCGTCAAGAACTTCGCCGACTGCTCCGTTCTGGGTAATGGCTTCCGTTGTAGGTTCTGCAATTACGGGAGCTGTAGCAAGAGGCATGCCATTTGTATCGGTTGCAGGCTGCTGAGCTGCTGAAGGATCGGTTGTCGGCTGCGTCGTTCCCGGAATATATGCCGGACCGTCGCTGCTTCTGAAGCTGCACTGATTTGAACCTATCATCGTGATATATCCGGTTTTTCCTTTGACGTTTTCGTGATTCATGACATCCTGCGCCATATTCATTTTATACTCAACATCCGTCCAGTTGCCCATCTTAAAAATTATTCCATTGGAGTAATTCACAAGTATCTCATATTTATCGCTAAGATCTATACTTGAGATATTATTGTTCTCCATTGAATTAATCTCTGATATGATTTCCCTGAAGGCTTCGTCCTTTTGTTCATCGACCGATGCAAGCGGCGTTCCGGGAGTTGTCACTGACGGTTCATATCCGTAGAAAATAGGGAGCCCCTCTGTTACAAATCCGTTATCGGCAAGTATCTTTCCTTGTTTGCTGACAAGAAGCGTTCCCATATCGTAGATGACATTGAATGCCGGCACGCATTTTGTTACCGTTATCTGAAGCGATGACGGAAAGTCTCTGTCCACATCCGCTGTCTCTATGTAGAGAAGATTATCGAGGATGTTTTGTGCACTCTTATTCGTGTCCAGTCTTAGAAGATTATCACCTTCGGCTATTCCGGAGGCATTGACTATCTCCTCCGCTGTATACTGGTCAGACTCTCCGGAAACCCGTATCTCGTCTATGTTAAACAGAAATGTATAGCAGACAGTGACTCCCACAGTCATTACAAGAAGAATGACTATCAGACCATAGAGATTCATCTTTCTTCTTCGCCGCCGCATTCTCTTGCTGCTGTTTTTTCTTTCGACATTTGTTTTTTCTACGTCTTTCATACTTTCTCCCGATTTTTATTTTTTCAGACTCGTTTTATGCTTCCGCCGAGTCTGCGGACTGCCTCTTCAACTTTTTCGTATCCCCTGTCAATATGAGAGATACCGCTGATTTCAGTTTTTCCCTCTGCCGCAAGAGCTGCCGACACCATCGCCGCTCCGCCTCTGAGGTCGGTAGCTTCGACATTTGCACCGTAGAGTTTTTCGACTCCCTTTATCACGGCAATTTTCCCAAGGACCTGAATATCCGCTCCCATCTTCACCAGAGCGTCCGTGTGACGATACCGACAGTCGAAGATATTTTCTTCAAAAACGCTTGTACCGTCCGCCGTGACGAGCGCTGACATTATCACTGCCTGAGCGTCTGTCGGAAATCCCGGATGCGGCATTGTTCGTATACGGTCGCTGACGGCTTTAAGTCTCGAACCGCTTCTGAGAAAAATCCTGTTCTCAGTTGTATAAATACTGCATCCTGTCTGCTCAAGAACCGATAGAAAAGGTTCCATAGCCTGAACGCACGCATTTGTAAGAATTATTTCTCCTCCTGCCGCCGCTGTCATGCAGAGGTAGGTTGCTCCGGCAATTCTGTCGGGCATTATGGAATACTCGCAGCCATGGAGTCTATCTTTTCCGCTGATTACTATACGGCTCTCACCATCGCCGGAAATCTCAGCTCCGCAGGCGCGCAGGAATCCGCATAAATCACAGATTTCAGGCTCCCTCGCAGCATTATTGATTACCGTTTCACCCTCTGCGGTAACTGCACAGAGAATGATGTTCTCAGTCGCTCCGACTGAGGGAAACGGCAGGGATATTCTGGCTCCGTGAGCTCTTCCCGGAACACGGCAAATGATCCTGCCGAAGCTTTCTTTTATGTCTGCGCCCATTTTTTTCAGGGCAGCCAGATGCATATCAATAGGTCGGGGACCAAGCTCGCAGCCCCCCGGACAGCACACTGTACATTCGCCTGTTCTTCCGAGCATTGCTCCGAGAAATATGATCGACGAACGCATTTCACGCATAAGTTCCTCGGGAATAGTGTTTTCGCTGACATTTTCAGATGAAATTACTGCTGTATTTCCCGAAAAGGTACATTTGCAGCCCACACAGTTAAGGATTCTGGAAGCTGCAAATACATCTGTAAGCTTAGGACAGTTTTTCAGTACACACTCCTCGCCGCTCAGAAGAGCCGCAGCCATTATCGGCAGGGCACTGTTTTTGCTTCCCTGAAGAGCAAGCTCTCCGCGAAGCCGCTGTCCTCCGTTTACAATTAATTTTTGCATTATATCACCTCACAGCATTTTTTCTATATTATGCTGTGAGGATTTTTTGTGTTACTTTGCTTTGCTCTTTGATTTTGCGTAGAGCTTATCGACAACCTTGAGAATCCTCTCGGAAGTATCATTCAGATGAAGCTCCGCAGCCTTGTGAGACATCACCGCAAGTCTGTCGCTGTCGTTGTAAAGAGCTTCTATTTCTGCGATGATCTTCTCATTCGTAACATCCTTCTGCTCGATTACAACAGCCGCTCCTGCCTTGCCAAGAACCATTGCATTATGATACTGATGATTTCCCGCAACTATGGGTGACGGAATCAGTATGGACGCCTTTCCTGCTGCTTGAAGCTCCGCAAGAGTTGAAGCTCCCGAACGGCATATAACGAGATCTGCCGCCGCAAGACATACATCCATATCATTTATGTACTCGGTGATTCTCAGACGATTGCTTTTCAGCGGAATTCCCGCATCAGCCATTTCCTTTGGGAAAGTGTCCTTTCCCATACCGCCGTATCCGTGTATATGATTGATCTTCAATCCTTTTTTAGTGTGCCATTTGACAGCCTCGGTCATTGTCTCATTTATGCAGCCTGCGCCAAGGCTTCCGCCGAATGATAGGATCGTAAAGCTGTCATCAAATCCGAGACGCTTTCTCGCGTCGGATTTACTGATGTTCATTATATCGCTTCGCACAGGAAGTCCTGTTACGCTGTATTCGAATTTGCTCTTATCCATGAAGTCCAGAGCCTCTATAACAGTAAGCATAACGTGATCGACCTCTTTAGCGAGGAGCTTATTCGTCACTCCCGGAAAAGCGTTCTGCTCATGGATCGCAGAGGGAATTCCCATTCGTGCAGCCTTTCTTATGACAGGTCCTGCCGCATAGCCGCCTGTTCCGATGGCTATATCGGGGCTGAAATTCTTAACGATTTCCTTTGCTCTTCTGCCTGATGACGCAAGATATGTCACTGCCTTTATGTTTCTGCCGATGTTTTCCAGTGACAGCGAACGCTGAAAGCCTGCAACCTTTATAGTTTCGAGCTTATATCCTGCCTGAGGAACAAGCTTCGCCTCCATTCCGTCCGGAGTTCCTGCGAAGAGAAATTCCGCATCGGGATACTTCTTTTTGATTATATCAGCGATTGCCAGTGCGGGATTAATATGTCCGCCTGTACCGCCGCATGCCATTAAAACTCTCATAAACTCTCCTTTTGGACATTAGAACAAGTTCTTATGCATTTTTCCGCTGGTCGGGAAGATAGCTGCCGCGATCCTCAATTTTCGGAACGGGAACAGGGTCGGGATAGTAACGCTGCTGCGAAATGTTCAGCATTATTCCCATTTCCGCCAGCTGCATTATGAGCGCCGTACCTCCGTAGCTGAAGAAAGGCAGGCTGATACCTGTATTCGGAATCAGATTGCTTACTACCGCAAGGTTGAATACAGTCTGAATACCTATCTGAGTTGTGATTCCGACTGCGATAAGCATGCCGAATCTGTCCTTGCAGCGTGCTGCAATTGAGTAGCCTTCGATTACCAGAAGGAGGAATACTATGATTATTGCAAGTGCGCCGACAAAACCAAGCTCCTCGCAGACGATCGGGAAAACGAAGTCGTTTTTCGTTTCGGGAAGATAAAGATACTTCTGTCTTGAGTTTCCGAGACCGAGTCCGAACAGACCTCCCGAACCGATAGCAATGAGCGAATTGGCTGTCTGCCAGGTTTCGTTGAGAATATCCGCAAACGGATCCATCCATGACTTGATACGGGTCGAAACATAGCTTCCCTCAATACTTCCCTGCCAGTAGATTACGCCGACAGCAAGTGCTACGGCAGCAACAGCAAGCGTAACAAACTGCTTTCTGTTTGCTCCTCCGCAGAGAACCATTGCGATCGCAATAGTTCCTATGAGCATAAGACCAGAAAGATGCGGCTGGAGATAGATACATATTACATACGGTGCCAGCAGAAGAACATACTTCACAATACCGATTTCAAAGCGATTCATTTTATCGCCGTCTTTTTCCATGCTGTATGCGAAGAAAATAATAATCGTAAGCTTTGCTATCTCGGACGGCTGAAAGTTGATCGGACCGAGTACAAGCCATCTTGTAGCTCCCATATCTCCGCCCTCGTCGGTACCCATTACCAGTACCATGATCAGAAACACTAAACCTACGACATACGCAAGTCCTGCTATGTTGAACTTCTTGATAAGAGGAATTCGTATCTTCTTAAAGTTATGATAGTCCATCTTCATGAAGAAAATCATCGCCACAAAGCCTATTCCTGCATTGATAAGCTGATTTCTCGCATAGAAAAGTCCGTCACCGTCGTGCTCGCTGTACGCCCACGCATAGCTTGCAGATGACATCATTACAAGTCCGACAACGAGCAGGATCATTACATAGGAAAAAAACGGGAGACTTATATCGCCGTTTCGTCTGTCTCCGAGGAATGCTTTTCCAAGACTCAGCGAAGATTTTCTCTTTTTTGTAGTACGGTTCGCCATTTTTACCTCCTGTGCGCTCGTATGCTGTACTTAATTCCGGGAACGGCTGCTCCTTATATAAACAATGTAATTATTCCCAATGCGCCGAGAATCATGCCGACCAGTGAGAACGTTATTACAATTTTGTATTCACTAAAGCCGCTCAGCTCAAAGTGATGATGAATGGGAGTCATCTTGAAGATTCGCTTTCCCTGATGTGCCTCGCCTGTAGCCTTGAAGTGCTTCTTAGCGGTGTATTTGAAGTACGAAACCTGAATTACAACCGATAAAGCCTCGCAGATATAGACAATTGCAACGAGGAGAAGCAGCAGGTGCTTATGAAGCGCAAGTCCTACAGCGGTTACTGACGCTCCGAGGAACATCGAGCCTGTGTCTCCCATGAAGCACTTTGCGGGATTGAAGTTCCAGAGCAGGAATCCCAGACATCCGCCAGCAAGAGCCATTGTGAAGAGAGATATCTCGTTCTCTTTAAGGATCGAACATGCGATGGTGAATACCAGCATTGCAACAAATGTTACTGAACCGCAGAGTCCGTCAACTCCGTCTGTGAGATTGACTGCGTTTGTCAGGTAGATGATCACAGGAATCATTATGATGTAGTAGAAGAAGCCTGCGTCGAATGAGAAGAATCCAAGGTCGATTACTGTGGAGGTATCTCCGAACTGGTGCATCGCAAAGAGGAATCCAACTGAGAATACAAGCTGCAAAGCCATTTTCTGCTTTGCGGAAAGACCATCGTTGTTCTTGCGTGCAACCTTGATGTAGTCGTCTATGAATCCGATAAGTCCGAATGAAAGCGCAAAGATTATACAGGTCAGGAAACGGAAAAACGTATCCAGATTCTCCTGACTGGTGGAATCAATTCCGCAGCGCCATCTGTAAAGGCAGTATCCGCCGATCGCTGCAATCACCGTAGATATAATGAACATGAATCCGCCCATAGTCGGAGTTCCCTGCTTTTTCGCATGCCACTGGGGACCGTCCTCGGTTTTGATAGGCTGACCGAATTTCAGCTTATGCAGAAACGGTACAAGAACATAGCCCGATAGTCCTGCGATTGCTAATGATAAGAATGATACTGCTAAATTTATCCAAAAAGGCATAACCTTTCACTGCTCCCAACAATTTGTTATAGTAGTTTTAATCCGTCTGCAACGACCTCACGCTCATCAAAATGAATGTGCTCGTTGTCTGCAAGAATCTGATAGTCCTCATGACCTTTTCCTGCAAGTACTATTATATCACCTTTTTCTGCAATTTTCAAGGCGTGATATATAGCATTTCTTCTGTCGGTGACAACATCATAGCTGACGCTGTTTCCCTCAAGACCTTTAAGAATATCTTTGATGATAGCCTCAGGCTCCTCGTTTCTCGGATTATCCGACGTTACGACGAGCATATCCGCATACTTTGCCGCTGCCGCTGCCATTTTCGGACGCTTTGCCGCATCACGGTTTCCTCCGCAGCCGAACAGACAAATAAGTCTGCCCTCTGTGTACTCCTTTACACTGCGGAGAATATTCTCAACTGCGTCTGGAGTGTGAGCATAGTCGCAGATCACTGTGAAATCCCTTCCTGTGGAAATAACCTCGCATCTGCCCTTTACTCCGTTGTAATTCTCTACAGCCGGAATAATGTTTTCTATGTTCAGCCCTGCTTTGAGACACGCTCCGATTGCCGCTGTCACATTTGAAACGTTGAACATTCCGGGCATTTTCATTTTTACCGGATATGATTTTTCTCCGTCACAGAAACTGAATGCTGTTCCGGTGGATTTTATATCAATGCCGCCGGCACTGAAATCCGCTTTTTCATTAATGCTGAACGAGCATTTTCCGCAGGAAACCTCATCGAAAAGTCTCTTTCCGTAATCATCATCAATGTTTATTATTGCGCTTTCACAGACATCGAAAAGCATTTTCTTCGCCTGATAATAGTCCTCCATATCCTTGTGATAGTCAAGGTGATCCTGCGTGAGATTTGTAAATACGGCAACATCAAAGAACGACGCTCCGATTCGGCTCTGAACCAGTCCGAACGATGATACCTCCATCACAACGTACTGACAGCCTGCATTGACCATTTTGTCAAAAAGCTCCATAAGCTCGTATGCGAAGGGAGTGGTGTTCCCCGTATGGACGATCTCGTCACCGATTTCGTTCTGTATCGTTCCGACAAGTCCGACCTTGTATCCGTTTTCGGTAAGGATATGCTTGATTACATTTGTTATCGTAGTTTTGCCGTTTGTACCGGTAACTCCTATGAGCTTCATCCTGCGCTCGGGGTGACCGAACCACTTTGAGCAAAGCTTGCCGTAAAGACGGCGGGAATTATCCGTCATGATTTGCTTATCGCCGAGCCCGAGGTCACGCTCGCATACTACTGCGGCTGCTCCTTTTTCGAGCATCTCTGCTGCGGCACTGTGACCGTCAAAGCTTCCGCCCTTGACGCACACAAACAGACTTCCCGGCTGAACCTTTTTAGTGTTGTCGGTTATGGACTTGATTTCAATGTTTCCAAGCGTTGTTTCTGCGTTGTTTTCCAACAGTTCATGTAATCTCATAATTCTCGCCCTCCGTTCTTATTTTATGTTAGTCTGAATTCTCATATACCATAAATTCCAGCTCGATAACAGTTCCCTTAGGAACCTCTGTTCCTGCCTCGATCGACTGACTGCTTACAACAGAGTCTGAACGTGATGTTGAGGCTCCTGTTGCAACATAGTTAAGACTGCGGTAGGAAATCGACTCGTTCGCTGCGCTCGGGGACATTCCCACAAGATTCGGAACAGTGGTATATTCAGTATCATTTGCTTCTGTATAGAGGTACACACATCCGTCGTTTGAGATTGAAGAGCCCGTTACGGGAGACTGAGCTATAACCTCTGTTCCCTCACCGATAACCGTGTACTCCACTCCGAGTCCGTCGAGAGTTGCCATTGCGTTCTCGAGCTTTCCTTCGAGAAGCGGCACCTTGACATCAAGGTTTCTTACTTCTTCATCTGTGTATTCAGGATAGTATCCCATGTAAGGCAGAACATCTGTAAGGATGTCTCGTGCCGTCGGAACAGCTACAACACTTCCGTAGTAGCCGATCTCCTTGTTAGGCATATCCGCCATAACAAGAAGAATGATTTCAGGATCGTCCGCAGGAGTAAAGCACACATAGGATGCAGCGTATTCCTGAGCGTCATCCGCATCGCCTGTAAGACTGAGTCGCTGAGATGTACCCGATTTACCGCCGATGGAGTATCCCTTAATCGTAACGTTGCCGCCGTTGTTGTCAGTAACTACACGTTCCAGAGCGTCCCTCATCTTTGCTGACGTATCCTCTGAAACGACCTGACGCTTTACGGTTCTTTCATTATTGAGAACAACATTTCCGTCCTCGTCAACAATTTTATCAACTACATAGGGTTCAAGAAGATAACCGCCGTTAATTACTGCACAATATGAGGTGATCATCTGCATAGGAGTAAGTGTATTACCCTGACCAAACGATGAAACAGCAAGGTCGACGTTTGTCATGCTATCCATTTCGTAGTACACTCCCTTGCCTTCGCCGGGAAGGTCGATACCTGTCTTTTCGGTCAGTCCAAATGCTTCAAAATAGTAGTAGAATTTCTCGACTCCCAGTCTCGCACCAATCTGCATGAATGCGGGGTTGCAGGAGTTTGTAAGCGACTGATAGAAACTCTGTCCTCCATGTCCTGAAATCTTATGACACTTGATCGGAAGAGGATGACCCTCAAGAGTCATAGCACCAGAGCAATAGAAATTGTCAGCGTTGAGGTTTATAAGATTTTCCTCGATAGCAGCGGCACTGGTGATTACCTTGAATACCGAACCCGGCTCGTAGATCTCGGTGATGCACTTATTCTTCCACTGAGCCTCTCTCGCTTCCGACTTGGCTGTCTTTTCCTCATCGCCTGTAAGCTGTGCGATCTGAGCAGCTACGTTCTGATCTGCAATTTCATAGGGATTGTTAAGATCAAAGCTCGGGCAGCTTGCCATTGCGTATACTTCACCTGTTTTTGCATTCATCAGAATTGCACAGGCACGGTTCTTTACCTCGTACTCGTCAACCATCTCCTGAAGATGCTTTTCGAGGTAGTACTGAAGAGTCATATCTATTGTCAGATAGATATCGTCGCCGTTTTCCGCAGGATATGTCTTGGAATATCTGTACGGAAGCTCGTTTCCGTTAGAGTCCTTTGCGGAAATCGTTTTACCGTCCACGCCTGCGAGATATTCGTTATAGTAAGCCTCAAGACCGTATGCACCGTTTCCGTCAGCGGAGGTGAATCCGATAACAGAAGCTGCAAGCTCCTGCTGAGGATAATATCTCTTCGTATCCTCCTCAACGTTGAGAGAACCGAGATTGTACTGATTAAAATATGCAAGCACTTCATCTGCAACCGGCTTTTCGACCTGATCCTGTAAAATACTGTACTGATTGTCAGCAGCCATTGCTGAAGTGATTTTTTCTGTTGTTATTCCGAGCTTCTCAGCAAGAAAGGTTACAGCGGACTGCTTGAACGCCTCAGCTGAAATAGGAAGCTGATTCTTTTCAACGCCCTCTTCATCATACTCCGGGACATATGTACCGGCAAGCTTTTCTGCATTGCGCTCATCAATTCTTTCCTGAAGCTCTTCCATTTCCTCTCTGAACTTTTTCGGGTCGAGGAAAACCTTATACACGGACGCACTCTTTGCAAGGGGCGTTCCTGTGGAATCGTAAATCGAACCTCTGTGAGCTGATATCGGAATCGAACCGAAGTGCATATCATTTGCCATTGCCTGATATGTATCATTATTCAAAACAGAGATCTTGAAGAAATTCACAACAATAATGGCAAAGAGGATGCAGAAAACAACGATCATCACCATTTTTGTCCTGAATTTCATCATTTTTGAAGGTACGTTATTCATCAGATTTCTTCCTTTCGGTTCGACGGGTTTTTACAAATAGCGCATTTCTTCCATAAATAGAATAAGGCAGGGAACCTACGATACCCCGCCTTTGAATACCCATTATTTATCTTTACTGCGGTATTCGTTTCTTATGATACGACGAAGGATGTGTGCTCATCGCACGGAATCTTCACTCCGGAGAATTATTTTTCTGTCGCTCCGGAGTGTCAGACCCCAATATTTCCGATCACCCGCTGTATCTCCTTGTTCTACATATTACTACGGCTTATATATCTTTTTGATGCCGTTAGCTTTCTTTTATTCTCTTTCGGATAGCCCTTGTATTCTATTTATATTGGCACTATCCTCTGAAATATTCCACGCAGTCCTTAAAAAGCTTTTCTATCTTTGTTATTAAGCTTTCCTCCTGTGCAGGAATATTTACAACGTCATCTGTCTGAATCTTGATGTACTCAATCTGTGAGGAATCAATTTTAGTCATTCCAAGTACATTCTCTGCATAATCTTCGACGTTTTTCGCAGTCATTCTGCTTTCGAGCTCAGATTGCAGTCTTACATTCTCGGCTTCCGCAAGAGTGAGGGCACTGTTCATAGAAGATACCTTATTATAAACAGTATTTCTTCTGTCAAGCGTATAAATTACCGAGCCAAGCAGTACTGCGGCCAGAACAGACAGCAAAATAATAGTCAATACAGAGCCGCTTCTTGCTTCAGTCTGTCTCATTGTGATTTGCGGTTTTTTTCCGGGTTTGTTCTGCCGGATCTCATGAGTGTCCGAATATCCGACAGACTCGGCCCTGTTGTATGTTCCGTTTTTGTAATAAAATACCGAGTCACGTTCACTCATTGCATTCCGCACTCCTTTCTATTATTCTGAGCTTTGCACTTCTGCTTCTGTTGTTTCTTTCAAGTTCCTGTTCGTTCGCCTCAATTGGCTTTCTGTTTATGAGTTTGCCCTGCGGCTTATGACCGCATACGCATTGTGGGAAATCCGGCGGACAAATACAGCCCTTGCACCATCCTGCGAAGCGCTGTTTAACCAGCCTGTCCTCGAGGGAATGGAACGTTATTACAGCAAGTCTGCCGCCGCTTTTCAGACTGTAGAACGCATCGTCCAGACCCTTTGAAAGGTGGTCGAGCTCGCCGTTTACGGCAATTCTGATAGCCTGAAACGTTTTTTTACAGGGATTTTTTTCTCGTCTGGCCTTCTGAGGAACACTGTTCCTTATAATATCGGCAAGCTGAAGTGTAGATTCAATCGGAGCCTGCGCTCGTGCTGCGACTATATTTGAAGCTATTCTGCGTGAGAATTTCTCCTCACCATATTCAAAAATAATCTTTGCAAGCTGCTGTTCCGAAAATGTATTGACAACATCGGCAGCGCTCAGCCCCTCCTTGCTCATTCTCATATCGAGAGGAGCGTCAGAGTGGTAAGAAAAGCCTCTGCTTCCTTCGTCAAGCTGAAAGGATGAAACGCCGAGATCCATCAGAATTCCGTCAACCTTATCAATTCCGAGTCTGTCAAGCACCTCACGCATCTGAGAATAGTTGCTGTGAACCACCTGAGCATTCTCGTAAGCCGAAAGGCGTTCGGAAGCCACTGCAGCAGCGTCGGGATCACGATCGAGGGAAATAAGTCTGCCCTCACTTCCGAGTCTCGCAGCTATTGCGGAAGAATGACCGGCACCTCCGGCAGTACCGTCAACATAGATACCGTCGGGACGTATATTCAGTCCTTCCATGCATTCGTCAAGCATAACAGGGACATGTACAAATTCCATAAAATCTCTCCTTAGAGCACAAGATCTGCAAGAGCTGCATTGATATCGTCAAGAGTGATTTCACTGTTGAACTTATCCCATGTATCCTTATCCCAGATTTCGGCACGGTTTGCCGAGCCGATAACGACAACCTCCTTATCGAGCATAGCATGCTCTTTAAGGGCCGGAGCTATAAAGATTCTTCCCTGCTTGTCAGGCATCTGTCTGTCGGCGCAGGAAAGCAGCTTACGTCTCAGGTCGCTTCCGGCTTTACCGGGAATGGTGTTAAGCTTGCTTTGATACACTTCAAATTCCTCAGGAGAATAGACGGCGATGTAGTGGTCATCATGACCTATACAGAGGTAGAACTCCGGACCGAGAATCTCACGAAGCTTTGTTGGGAAACTCATTCTGCCCTTAGCATCAATACTATGATTATAAGTACCGCACAATGCAGCAGCCATTGCCCATTCGCCTCACTTTCCTGGTCTCAATTGGATTTCTTCACCTCAAATGTGGTAAAATTCACTTTTCATCACCTTTTTTTACCCCTATCAATATTATACAGCTTAAAGGCACATTTATCAAGACGGACAAATGCACAAATCTGTTGAGAAAAAAAGCTTGATTTTTAGTAATTTTAACGAAAATCCAACTTATTGCGGCAGATTCACCGCAGAAAAACGAAACGAATGTTTTATTTTTTGAACTTAATTGCCAGAAATGCCTGTTTACTGGGATTTTTCACCCTCCGGGCTGATTTTTCCGGCATAAAAACCTTGGTTTTCTTCACCTTTTCACACCATTTTGGAATTTTTAAGGTGAATTTCACCATTTTTCACCCCAAAACAGAAAATAAGTCTCTGAATACACGGGTTATCGTCTGCCGTCAGTATCCAAAGACTTATTTCTTTTGTTCGTATTTATGATGTGAAGGTTACATCATAGTTAGAGGATTTAAGACCTAAGCAGTTCTTAAGATCAACACCTCTTACAGTTTTCTGTCCGTCAATAACAACTTCGGAAACATATCCGCCGCCGCCCTCTACAATCTGGAACCAGTTTGCAGGGTTGCTTGAAAGTGTTATTCCGTATCTTGCTTCAACGAGTCTCTTGACTTCTGAAGAAGTAAGGTATTTTACTGATCCGTAATGCGGATCGTACGCTGAATCATATTCACTCGGAACGCTTCTCAGATAAGGAATATCGTTTGTGAATACTTCGTAGCAGTTAGCTGAAGCTCCGCCGCTTGACGCATAGAACATTGTCATAGCAAAATCGCCGTTGTAGTAAAGAGCCTCGCCGAGTACCGACGCACAAGCGTCAATTACATTCTGAGGCGGATTTGCCTTGCATCTGAGATCTCTTGCATTGTCGCCGTAGTACTTGATGTAAGTATATACCGCAACTGCCTGAGCCTTGATCGCTTCAACATTCATTGAGCTTCCTACTTCTCTGTACACGATTCCGGCAACCATTGAAAGCGTATCTCCGGAAGCGCCGTTTACAACGACCTGTTCCGAACCTGCCGTACCTGTGTTCATGAGATATGTTCCGGGATAGTAGTGGTAAAGGATGTCCTGATAGGACCATCCGCTGTATGATGCATAGAAGTTAGCACCGTTCTGGCTCATTCCGACGCCGTGTCCCCAACCATAGGTTGTGAAGGCAAATTCGCCTGACTTAGCGTTTACGGAAGGTCTTTCCTGAGCCTGCGGCAGTTCACTGACTGTGCCGCCGCCTGTTTGTGATTCTACCGGAGTGGGTGAAGTTGAATCTGAATTCTCTTCACTTACTGACTCGTCAGAAGCTTCTTCATCATCTGCACTTTCCTCTTCGGATTCTTCATCCTCGGATTCCTCTGCATTCTCATCCTCTTCCTCATCAGTTTCTTCCGTCTCTTCATCTTCAGTCTGAGTTCTTTCAGGGGTTAATTCATAACTGATCAATGATAAACTTGAATCATAATCTGTGATTTCCGCCTTCCACCATTCGGCTTCAGCAATTTCGTCCTCAGAGACCGGCTGACCTGCTGTTTCAGCAATGCTTGAAACGAGCGCCTCTTCCTCGGAACCGCTGAGTGTAGTTTCCGCAGTTGTAATAAAGGCTGAACCTGTGCATACGAGGACTGCCGATATCACTGCTGCTGTACACTTGAGTGGTTTTCGCATATTCATAAATTACTCCATCTTGTCTTGCCGATTTGATCGGTTTTATTTCCTTCGTACCAGCCGAAGGATTAACATGTCCTGCTGTTCCTCTAAATTATATTCGGCATGAATGTCTGATATGTATAATTCAAGCCGTATTTGCCATAATTTTGCTTTTACGGATTATTCAGCGTCAGAAGCGGTTGTTTCTGCCTGAGTTTCCTCTGCTGATTCCGTATTAGCAGCTGCTTCAGCAGCTCTTGAGGCTTCTTCCTGTTTAATTTTCTCGAGGTACTCCTCTGTTCTGTCGATTGACGACATATCATTGGGGATCTCGTGGTCACGCAGTCTTCTTGCGACAACAAGGAAACGTGAGTTATCCTCGTCAGCGTAGCACGTCGAAAGTGTAAGCAGCTTATCGCCGTACTGTACGTCAACGCCGGTATCAACCATTGCACCGCTTCTGATCCGCTCAACATAGGCATTGAAATCCTCTTCAGTATCAAGCTCCTGCATATCCCAGTAACGGAAATCTGTGTACCAGTTTCCGCTGGTGATTATAAAGCCGAAGATTACATACTGATAATCCTTATAATTTGAGCTGAGGTCGATAAAAGGACTCTCATCATAGAAGCTGTAGTCCTGACGGTATCTTCTCAGCGGTCCGAACATAGTATTGTTCGCCATATTGTGACCGTAGATTACGATATTTTCGGACTGTGCCTCTTCGGACGCACCGAAAACGTTCCGGTAATCCATGAAGAGTGTGCCGGCTCTGTGATAGTCGCCGTTCAGGTCGTGATCGAGATAGTACCAGTTAGGGTCGTACGCAGTATCACCATAGATACCGCCCGGCTCGATCTGACCCGGGTCGAGTACGATAGGGTCATCAATCTGAGTACCGTCGATCGAAATCCAGCCGATATAATCTTTATTCTGCTGGAGAAAAATCTTTGCTTTTTCAGACATGCCGTCGGGTGACTCAACATAGTCATACTGCTCTGCCCAGTTATCGGGAAGCTGTTTTGCAGCTTCGGCAGTAGTCGGCTGAACCTCCTCAACATTGCTGAAAGTCGGATTGCCGTCATCCTGGCTGAGAGATATTACATATCCGCACAGACCGACAGCAGCCGCACAAGTAGCGCATGCCGTAATGATTTTTGCAGTTTTGTTCATTTCTTACTCCTCAGTATTTGTTGTTTCCTCGGGTACCGTTTCTCCGTAAGGGACAAACTCGGCATCGGGATCATACTTTGCATTTTTATTGGATTCATAGTACAGGCTCGGCCATTTTATGTTAGGATTCTCCGTGCTGTTCTGAGTTCCCTCATAGAGATCCTCGCCCTCACGGACAAGCCGCGCCATAACAATAAGTCTGCCGGGACCGTCGTTACCAAAAATACTGTTGCAGGTTGAAAGCGTAAGAAGCTTGTCACCGTATTTTACATCGACGTCGTTGAGACGGATAGTTCTCCGTTTTGCCTCATTGACATAGTCGTAAAACTCGGTTTCGTTGGCAAAATTGATACTGTTCCAGCAATCGAAAGCGGTATCTGTTTTATCGCTTGCGTCGATAATGAAGAAAGCGAAGATCTTATACTGATACTGCTTATATTTTGAGTCCAGATTAATAATTGGGTGTTCACCGTAGTAATCTGCATTATTGCGGTAGTTCTTCAATTTACCGAACATATTACCGTCCTGCATATTGTGACCGTAAATAATCAGATTGTCTGAATTCGGCGCAATCAGCTTTCCTTCAAATACGCTGTCAAACTTGTTCCGGTAATCCAGAAACAGTGTACCTGCTCTTGCTGTCTCACCGTAAAAATTTGTATCAAGGTATTTTTCAAGGTCATCCGACTGAACAACCGGATATGCAATCTCATTTTCGGCTTCCGGATCGCTGATGCTTCCCGGAATTGTAATATAACCAACAAGGTCGTTATTTTGTGCCATGAGCTTTTCAGCCCATGTAAACATTGTATATATCTCTTCTTCTTCGGATGGTGCATCTGTTACCGTTTCGGGAACGATATCATCATAGTCGAGATATACATTTTCTATGTCATCGTACACACCCTGTGTATGGATTGTGTCGACATAGTAACTGATTACCATTGTGCCACAGATTATAATTGCGGCACAGGAGCCGAGAAAAACAACTTTTCTCACACGCTCCGACATTTTGTCTTTTTTCTGGGGCAGAAGATCAAGAACACTGTCTTTAAAGGACTTCTTCTTTTTCTTCTTTGACTTTTTCTTTTTTGCAGACTTTTTTTTCGCCGGTATTTTCTCTTTGGACAACTCATTATTTTCACCGCTGTCCTCTGATACAGTCATAGGCTGTTCTGCTGCAGTTTCTTCGGAAATCTGCGGAGTTTCGTCCGCAGGCTGTATTTCCCTCTTTTTTTCAAGCTCAGCATCAAAATTCTCTTTATTCTCGGCATCAACGGAATTTTTATCCGAGGCTGCTGCCTTGTCCGCTTTCATTTTCTGAACACGCTTAGCAATTCGCTCAGCGATTTCATTTTCCCAGTCCTCCTCAGCATAGTCAGCTGCTGAAGTCTGATTATCAGGGACATTAGCGTTGGTTTCCGGAGATTCTGTCTGCTGCTCGCCGCTGCGGATAGAATTCTTGATTGCCTTGATCCGCTCGGCACGGCTCAGAGACTCGGAAGGAATGTTATCTGCCGGCTGCAATTCATTCTGTTTATCACTCATTGGTTTGAACCGCCTCCATCAGCATTTCCTCAACAATTCCAAAAGCGAACTCTGCCGCTGCAAATCTGATCCTATCGCGGGACTTATCCGGCAGCTTCCACAGTTCCGGAAGCATAACGAACTGTTTTCCGCAGATATCGAATCCTATATACACAGTACCGACAGGAGTTTCAGCAGTTCCTCCCCCGGGACCGGCTATACCGGTGACGGAAATGCACACATCGGCATCCGAGCACTGTTTCAGTCCCCGAACCATAGAAAGTGCAACCTCACGGCTGACCACTCCGTATTGTGCGATCTCCTCCTCGGAAACCCCTAGAAATCTGCTTTTCATTTTTTCAGAGTATGTGCACAGTCCGAGTTCAAAAACTGCGGACGCACCCGTTACTGATGTAATTAGTTCAGAGAGCAGTCCGCCGGTGCAGCTTTCGGCAGTAGCGACAGTTAGCCCTCTTCGCTCTAATAATTTTACAACACTTGTAACCACTTTGTCAAGATTCCCCGGAAAACATTCAGAATATTGACTGTTTTGCATATAATCACCGCCTTGAATTTGCACATTTTCCACAAAAAATGTAAGTACAAAATTTGTATTAATAAATGAATATTCCGATTTTACAGTTATTTATCTGGCAAAATTAAAAATTTTCATCTCCGTGTTTTCCACAGCCTTGCGTACAAGAGGCTCGAAATCAAAGCTGTTCTGCGCTTTTTCGACATCCGCAAGAAGCGGTCTTACCTTTGGATGCTTGGGAGTAAATACTGTACAGCAGTCCTCGTAAGGGAGAGTCGATGTCTCGAATGTATCGATCTTTCTGGAGATCTCAATAATCTCAGTCTTGTCCATTCCGATAAGCGGACGGAACACCGGAATCCTGCATACCGCATCGGTGCAGCCGATAGCAGCCATTGTCTGACTTGCAACCTGTCCGACGCTCTCACCTGTTATCAGGGCAAGGCATCCGTCCTGCGCCGCAATCCTCTGAGCAATCTCCATCATGAGTCTCCTCATTATTATAGTAAAGAACTCCTCGGGACAGTTATCCTTGATTGCCTCCTGAATTTCGGTAAAAGGAACGCAGTAAAATGCGATTCCTCCGCAGTAATCGGTAAGCTTTTCGCACAGCTGCTCAACCTTGAGCTGTGCTCTTTCGGAAGTATAAGGAGGACTCACATAGTGAATTGCCGCAATATGAACTCCTCTTTTTGCCATCATCCAGCCTGCA
>JAFTPG010000050.1 GCA_017463375.1 Ruminococcus sp.
AAGGGTCCTCCCTCAAACTCCCTCCCTAAAACTTTTATTTAAATTTTCCAGATAGGGGCATGCCCCTATCTGGAAAATTTGAGTTGAAGTCTTTGGAAAGGGGTCTGGGGAAGAACCTTTCTTCAGAAAGGTTTGCCCCAGTAGACTGCGAAAGGTGTATTGTATTATTTATTCTTATTATAGATGACCATTAGTCCCTTTAAGAGAAGCTGGTCGTCGATAATGATATTGTGTTTGCAGAACGGGATGATCGTATTAGCGAGTCCGCCTGTGGAGATTACGGTGCATTCTTCGCCAAGCTCTCCTTGAATGCGTTCTATAATGCCGTCAATGCTGGAAGCGTTGCTATAGATTATACCGCTTTTCATACAGTCGATGGTATTGGTTCCGATGACTTTCTTAGGGGGATCGAGACTGATTTTCGGGAGCTGCGAGGTTCTGTTCGTGAGCGAATCGAGAGAAACTCTGAGTCCCGGGATAATCATACCTCCGAGAAAATTTTTATCACTGTCGATAACGGAAATCGTAGTGGCAGTACCCATGTCTATGATTATCATGGGACACGGATAATGATTTATAGCCGCAACCGCATCAGCAACTCTGTCGCTTCCGAGCTGGGCAGGATTGTCGAGCATAATTTTCAGACCGGTTTTGATTCCCGGACCGACAATCATAGCATGCTTGCCGATAAGTCTGAAAACAGCCTCTTTAACAGTCTGAGTAACAGACGGAACGACTGAGGAAATGATAGCTCCCTCAAAGGGATAGTCGCTGAGGCTATTCAGTTCTAGGATTGTTTTTATAAGAACAGTATATTCCAGCGCAGTGGAATTCTGATTAGTGGACAGACGTTCAACAAACTTGATTTCATTGTCCTCGAAGCAGCCGAGAACGATATTTGAGTTTCCGATATCAACAGCAAGAACCATTTGCAAATCCTCCGATATAGGTAATGATAATCAGGCTTCAGACTTAGCAGGAGCTTTTACAAGCCTTGCCTTATGCAGAGCCGAGCCTACAGCTCCCGTAATGACAGTGGAAGCGAGCATCTCAACAACAGCGTTGATGCCGACAAATGTACAGATAAAGATTATGACGTTTTTTCCGCCCATGAGTCCCTGAACGTAATCCGTGCTGCCAAAAAGTGCAACCAGAGCAGTCATGAAGAAAGCAGTATTCAGGAAAGCGGCACAGAAGCCTGTCACAAGACAAGCTATGTGAACATTTCGCTTAGCGGCTGCCTTGAAGATGAATCCAAGCAGGAAACCGTCAAGCACACGGGGAACAAAACGCTGAACAAAGGCAAAGAACGGGTTGATTTCAAATAAGATCACGCCCATAGCGCTTGTACCGCCGACGCCGATGCACTGGAGAAAGCTTGTGAGACCAAATACAGCGCCTGCAATTGCTCCGCCGACAGGACCGAGAGCTATTGCGGCTATAGCCACAGGTATCACATTGAAGGTGATTGCCAGAGGACCAATGTTGAGGTACCCCAGCGGAGTGAAAGCCATCAGCAGAAGAACTGCCGTAAGCAGACCTAAAAGTACGAGCTGCTTTGTGTTGAATTTTGTTTTCATAGTAAATTCCTCCTTGTTATTATTCCTCATACGAGGATACAATACAATACTCTCATATAATAACACAATTTTTCCAAAAAGTATATAGTATTTCAGAAATTTTAATTTTATAATAAAATAATTCCGTACAGGGGTTTCAATATTGGAAAATTTGTGGTATAATATAGAAGTACTGTATGCAAAGGAGGAATAGTCATGCTTAAAGGCAAAACCGCAGTGCTTGCCGTAAGCGGAAGCATTGCTGCATATAAAATTGCTAATCTTGCCAGAATGCTGAAAAAGCTCGGATGTAACGTTCAGGTTCTTATGACGGAGAATGCCACGCAGTTCATAAATCCGATCACATTTGAGACTCTGACAGGAAATAAATGTCTGATTGATACGTTCGACCGCAATTTCCAGTACAGCGTCGAGCACGTTGCTCTTGCAAAGCAGGCTGATGTAGTTATGATAGCTCCTGCTTCGGCAAATGTTATCGGAAAAATCGCAAACGGCATTGCTGACGATATGCTGACAACAACAGTAATGGCATGTCCTTGCAGGAAGATCGTGTCTCCTGCAATGAATCACAATATGTATCATAATCCCATCGTTCAGGATAATATCGCAAAGCTGGAGCGCTTCGGTTATGAAATAGTGAAGCCGGCAACGGGAATGCTTGCAAACGGCGATATCGGCGACGGCAGAATGCCGGAGGAGAGCGTCCTGCTTGAGTATATTCTCAAGGAAATCGCCTTTAAAAAGGATTTGGCAGGCAAAAAGGTTCTTGTCACGGCGGGAGCAACAAGAGAGTCCATCGACCCTGTGAGATTCATCACGAATCATTCATCAGGCAAAATGGGATTTGCCGCTGCAAAGGCTGCAATGCTAAGAGGTGCTGACGTAACTGTGGTTGCGGCGCATACTGACGTTAAGCCGCCTATGTTCGTGAACCTCATTAATGTTGAGTCTGCGGAGGATATGTTCAAAGCGGTGACAGATATTTCCGACGAATATGATATCATCATCAAAGCGGCGGCAGTTGCGGACTATACACCTGTAGTCACAGCGGATTCCAAGCTGAAGAAATCTGACTCGGATATGAGTATTGAGCTGAAGCGGACTAAGGACATTCTGAAATATCTCGGCGAGCACAAGCGTGAGGGACAGTTTATCTGCGGATTTTCAATGGAAACTGACAATGTGATTGAGAACTCCCGTAAGAAGCTTGCTTCAAAGAACTGCGATATGATATGTGCAAACAGTCTCCGTGCGGACGGCGCAGGCTTCGGAGTGGATACGAATATTATCACGCTGATAACGGAGGATTCCCAGACTGAGCTTGAAAAGATGTCCAAAGAAGAGGCGGCGCATCGGATTCTTGATGTGATTTGCGGAAGAAACTGACAGGAGGCATAATACAATAATGGATTCTGAAATCTACGGCAGATACGAGATCATAGACGCTCACGCACATATTTTCCCGGAGAAAATCGCTGAGAATGCAACTGCCAACACAGGAAAGTTCTACGATCTTCCGATGAGAAGCTGCGGTACAAGCACCAAGCTTATCGAGGGCGGAAGCGAGATCGGAGTTTCACGTTATCTGATCTGCTCAACGGCAACGAAGCCCGAGCAGGTTGCTTCAATAAACAGCTTTATTGCGGGAGAATGTGCGGCTCATCCGTGCTTTTTCGGATTCGGAACAGCTCATCCCGATTCTGCGGACATCACTGCCGATATAAATCAGGTGAGAGAGCTTGGACTTCACGGAATTAAGCTTCACCCCGATTTTCAGACATTTGATATGGACTCTGAGGGCGCTTATAAAATCTACGAGCAGATAGAGGGGATCATGCCTGTGCTGATTCACTGCGGAGACAGCCGTTTTGAGTATTCCGCACCTAAGAAAATTGCGAATATTCACCGTGATTTCCCGAAGCTGATGATATTTGCGGCGCATCTCGGCGGATACGAGCGCTGGGACGAGGCGGCAGAGTACCTTACAGGCTTAGAAAATGTAAAATTCGATACCAGCAGCTCGCTGTTCTTCATGCCTGCGGAGAGAGCTGCCAAAATGATCCGCAGCTACGGTGTTGAGAACTGCTTTTTCGGCTCGGATTTCCCGATGTGGAGTCATGCGGACGAGCTTGAAAGACTCCTTGCGCTCGGCTTTACGGAGGAAGAAAATCAACGTATTCTTGCCGGAAATTTCAAGGAATGCATGAGAATCAAATAATAAATTTATTATAATTCAGGAGGAACTAATATGATTTTTCAGAGAATTACAGAGGACGACGGATGGATGATTGCAGAGTATCGCGCAACATGGCAGTATGGATATGATTTCATGCTTGACGCAGCTCAGACAATCATTGAATCAGATTTTCAGGAAAAGCTTCAGCGTGTTGCAGTTGCAGAGATGCCCGGAGCACCTTATCAGGAGCGAATGGATGATGTAATTGCTGCCGGCTATAAGCTGAGAAATTGTCCTGCTGTCAGCAGCGAATGCAGTGCTCTTATCATTGCAGGCGAAAGCAAGCTCATGGAGACACCGGTACAGTTCATATTCTTCAATCAGAGCAATATCGTAAGAATCTGCTGTCCGTCGAAGGAATATTTCGAGAAGCACGGCAACGATGTTTTTGCTAACTACATGAACAGCGTTGAGATCAAGGCGTACTGTCTTGACGCTGAGAGACAGACTATCAAGAGACTGAGCGAGCAGTCGGATACATAATTGAATATCGGGAAAGAGGGCAGTCGTATGACTGCCCTTAAATTGTTGATGAAGCCGTTTGTGTTTTCAGAAATAAAAGTTTTTTGGTCCAGCAATTTTTCAAAAATGCTGGCGGATTCCAAAGGCAGCGCCTTTGGTCGCCGTCCGCAGACGGCGAAATTCCCCCACCGCAGGCGTATTTACAAGGGGTGAATTTCAAAACAGTCCGGTGGACTGTTTTGAAAGAGGGGACGCTTTACAAGAGAAAGCGTCCCCTATGTTCGGTTATACTGAAATTAACTCTGCCGACTCAGTCGGCACAAGGTAATAAAATATCAGTTTATTGACAAAATGAAGGGCAGTCAAACGACTGCCCTTTATTTTTATAAAATTAACCGTTATTTCTCTTAGCCTCGATATCAGCAAGAGCGTCCTTTCTGGAGAGATTGATTCTGCCCTGTCTGTCGATTTCGATAACCTTAACAACGATTTCGTCGCCGATAGAAACAACATCCTCAACCTTTTCAACTCTTGACTTGTCAAGCTTGGATATATGAACAAGACCATCCTTGCCCGGAGCAATCTCAACGAATGCGCCGAAGTCCATGATTCTTACAACCTTACCCTTGTAGATAGCTCCAACCTCAGGGTCGTTAGCGATAGTGTGAACGATCTGGAGAGCCTTGTTAACGTTCTCGCTGCTGATACCGCTGATGAAAACGTTGCCGTCATCGCTGATATCAATTTTAACCTCACAGTCAGCGGAGATCTTCTGGATAACCTTGCCGCCCTGACCGATAACCTCACGGATCTTATCAACCGGAATCTTAGTCTGAACCATCTTGGGAGCATATTCGCTTACAGTAGCTCTTGACTCGGGAATAGCCTTGAGCATGATCTCGTCGAGGATATAGAGACGAGCCTTTCTTGTCTTTTCAAAAGCCTCCTTGATGATAGCAGGAGTAAGACCGTCAACCTTGATATCGACCTGAATAGCAGTAATACCCTTGTGAGTACCGCCAACCTTGAAGTCCATGTCGCCGAAGAAGTCCTCGAGACCCTGGATATCAACCATAGTCATGAAGTCGTCGCTGTCGGGGAGAGTGATAAGGCCGCAGGAGATACCTGCAACAGGAGCCTTGATCGGAACGCCAGCGTCCATGAGTGCGAGAGTAGAACCGCAGATTGAGCCCTGTGAAGTAGAGCCGTTGGAGGAGAGAACCTCGGAAACGAGTCTGAGAGCGTAGGGGAATTCCTCAACGGACGGAATAACAGGAGCGAGAGCTCTCTCAGCGAGAGCACCGTGACCGATCTCACGTCTGCCGGGACCTCTGCTGGGCTTAGTCTCGCCTACAGAGTATGAAGGGAAGTTGTAGTGATGCATGTATCTCTTGGATTCTTCCTCGTCGATACCGTCGATTTTCTGTGATTCGCTTACAGGACCGAGAGTAGCAACAGTAAGAACCTGAGTCTGACCTCTTGTGAAAAGACCTGAACCGTGAACTCTGGGGAGAACGCCTACCTCGGCAGCGAGAGGACGGATCTCGTCGATACCTCTGCCGTCAACACGCTTGCCCTCGTAGAGCCATGCACGGACGATCTTCTTCTGGAGCTTGTAGATGCACTCGTCGATCATAGCGATCTGCTCGGGATAAACCTCGTCAAACTTAGCGTGAATGTCATCAACGATGGGAGCGAGTCTCTCATCACGGACATTCTTGTCGTTTGTATCAAGAGCAACCTTAACTCTCTCAGCAGCGAAAGCCTCGATAGCGTCGAACATATCGTGGTCAACTTCCTGAGACTCGAAAGTGAACTTAGGCTTGCCGATCTGAGCTGTGATATCGTTGATGAAAGCAACGAGCTTCTTGATCTCCTCATGACCCTTGAGAATAGCGTCAAGCATTGTGTCCTCGGGAACCTCGTTAGCGCCTGCCTCGATCATGACGATTTTTTCCATAGTACCTGCAACAGTGAGAGTGAGGTCAGTCTTAGCTCTCTGCTCGAGAGTGGGATTGAGAACGATCTCGCCGTCAACGAGACCAACGCTGATACCAGCAATAGGGCCGTTCCACGGAATATCGGAGATAGCGATTGCGATAGAAGCAGCGATCATACCTGTGATCTCGGGGGAGTTGTCAGGCTCAACAGCGAGAACAGTCATAACAACGGAAACGTCGTTTCTCATGTCCTTGGGGAAGAGCGGACGGATAGGTCTGTCAACAACTCTTGAAGTGAGGATAGCCTTTTCGGAAGGCTTGCCCTCACGCTTTGTGAAAGAGCCGGGAATCTTGCCTACTGAGTAGAGTCTCTCCTCATAGTCAACGGAGAGAGGGAAGAAGTCAACGCCTTCTCTGGGCTTAGCGCTTGCAGTAACGTTAGCCATTACAACAGTTTCGCCGTATCTTACCCAGCATGAGCCGTTTGAGAGACCGCAGGTCTTGCCTGTTTCAACAACGAGCTGTCTGCCTGCGTAGGTAGTTTCAAAAGTTCTGTAATTTTCAAACATATAAATGCCTCCTGTAGAAATTTTTGCAGCGGCTTTAGCAATAAACTCTGACTCATCAAAAAGAGGAAGAATCACAGTTTAATGCTAAAAGTCCGTGCTGCATCATAGATATTGTTTTAACGTCGTATAGACGTAAAGGCAGAAGGGGGATTACCCCGACTGCCTTCATGAACACACAGTGATTACTTACGGATACCGAGCTTCTCGATAGTTGCACGATATCTGTTGATATCCTTCTTCTTGAGGTAGTTGAGAAGGTTACGTCTGTGACCTACCATCTTGAGGAGACCTCTTCTTGAGTGGTGGTCGTTCTTGTGAACCTTGAGGTGTTCAGTAAGGTCGTTGATTCTTCTTGTGAGAATAGCGATCTGAACCTCAGGTGAACCTGTATCATTTGCGTGAGTCTTGTTAGCCTCAATAACGGCTGTTTTTTCTTCTTTCAGTAACATTGAAAGCACCTCTTAAAATAAAAATATTCCGCAGACATAGAAAGGGGTGGAATGTGAGGACATGCCCCTATCCAAGAACACGGTGAAATTATTATACCACAACTTTTCCCTCTTGTAAAGAGTTTTTTTACATTTTTTGAAAATAATCTGTGAACTCACCCGGCGAAGGGACGGAGGAAAAAATTCGCAAAAAATGACCGAAGTATATTGACGGGTGAAAATAAATATTATATAATAAAGTTGTATGAAAATATATAATGACACAGCTTTGGCAGTGTTATTCGGAAGAAGTGATTTTATGAAAAATTTGGTATCTGCATCAGTGCTCAGCGCTGATATGCTTAATCTTGAAAATGAGCTCCGTAAAATGGAGAAAAGCGGTATAGATATGCTGCATTTCGATGTAATGGACGGAGTTTTTGTGAACAATATATCATTCGGTCTGCCCGTTCTGGCAGGAATAAAAAAGGCAACGGATATGACGCTGGACGTTCATCTGATGATAACCGATCCGCTGAAATATGTGAAGCGTTTTGCCGACAGCGGAGCAGACATAATCTCGTTCCACATCGAGAGTGAGAGCGATACGATGGAGACTATAAACGCTATCAGGGAGTGCGGTGTAAAGACTGCCCTTGCAGTCAAGCCGGGAACTCCTGCCGAGGCGGTTTATGAGTATCTTCCTTACCTGGACATGGTGCTTGTAATGACTGTCGAGCCGGGCTTCGGCGGACAGAGCTTCATGTCTGATATGACGGAAAAGGTCCGCCTTATCCGCAAAAAAATTACCGAACTAGGACTCAGCACCGATATCGAGGTTGACGGCGGAATCGACGCAGTTACCTCTGCGGTTATAAAAGAAGCCGGTGCGAATGTTCTTGTTTCGGGAAGCTATCTGTTCAAGGCTCCCGATATGGCTCAGGCAGCCGAAAAACTGAGGGAAGATATCTGATGCTGAAAAAGCAGAAAAAAGAGCGTCTTATCTGGATCGATGTAACGATCACGCTTCTTGCGCTCGAGATCATGGCGTATTTTTATTACGGCATAAGGGCGCTTGCAGTTGGAGTCTTATGCATTGCCGTTTCTCTTGCGGCAGAGCTGATATCGCTCCGGCTCAGAAGCAGAAAATTCACAGCGGATGATTTATCCTGTACATCGGATGCGCTTATAACAGCGCTGATGATGCCTGCATCCATAGAGCTTGGAATTCCTGCGGCAGCGTGTGTTTTTGCCGTGACAGCGGCAAAGAATGTATTCGGCGGACGCAGAAATATGATATTTTCACCCGCTGCAGCAGCATATCTGTTTATTCTTACTTCATGGGAAAAGGAGCTGCTGCTCTATCCGAAGGTCTACGATAAAATCGGAATTCTTGATACTGCTTCGGAGCTTGTAAGCTCTGCGTCATATACTTTCAATACAACAGGAACGATGGAAGCTGCCGATTTTGAGCTGCTTCTGGGAAGCTTTCCGGGACCGATGGGAGCAGTAAGCATACTTCTGCTGCTTGTAGCGGCAGTTGTTCTGATTTTCAGAAAGGATATCTCCGCAGGTGCCTTTGCCGGAACAATGTTCGGTACGATATTTATGGCATATCTGTGTCCTGCCGCAGAAAATCCGCTGGATTCGGTGAAATATGTCCTTGCAGCCAATATGACTCTTTTTGCGGCAATATATATAATTTCCGACCGCAGAATAGCTCCGGGGAAGAATTACTACGCTTTCTTCTACGGACTTTTTATAGCAATAACGTCGTATATCGTTACTCTCACAACGGGAAAAGAAAATGTAATAGTGATAATGTCGGTGCTCTTCACTCCGCTGTCGCTGATGCTGAAGAGTCTCGAGAACAAAATAGAACGAACACGGTTCGCCGAAACGACATCAGTGTCCGATTCCGTGAAGCAGGAAGGAGCTGAGAACTGTGGATAAGCCGAAAAATACTCTTACATCAGGATTGCTGGCAGATAACACAGTGCTTTCAGCATGTATGGTAATATCGCCTGTAATAATGTGCGGCGATACGCTTCAGAATGCTTTTGCGCTGATATATGCCTTCTCAGCGATAACATTTCTCTCAGTAATGTTATCCTCATTCGTACCGAGAAGTCTGCCGTATACTGTAAGGATAATAATTTATGCTGTAATTGCATCGGCTGTATATATTCCCGTGAAGCTGCTTGCACAGGAGTTCTATCCCGAGTCGATTGAAAGAATCGGAATATATTATCCGCTGATTGCGGTGAATTCGCTGATCGTGCATCAGACCGAAGTCAGGTTCTTCCGCATGAAAAGGCTGAATATGGCAGGCTCGCTGATATTCTATATACTGGGCTTTGACGCTGTTATGCTCATAACGGGCTTCGTGCGTGAGCTTCTTGCATACGGCACGATAAACGGCAGTATGGCGGATATGGATTTCCTCATCAGCGGACTTTCAAAGCCGTTCGGCGGATTTATATTCCTCGGGCTTTTCTGCGGAATATACCGCAAAATACGTTCGGCTGCCGTAAGACAGAAAAATGAAGCAGGGAGTGAAGCGAATGTTCCTGATTAACGATATCATAGCTCTGCTTGTTTCAAATCTGATACTGACGCAGGCACTTGGAACAAGTACGCTCTTCATTGCTGCCGGAAGCAGAAAAAAGCTCATCGGAACTGCTGCGGTAATCACAGTATTCACAACCTCAGGCTCGGCTGCGGCATACTTTATAAATAGTCTGCTGGGAAGCAGATATTCAGATCTCACACTGCTTTTCTATACGATCGCGATAGGAATCCTTTATGTGGGACTGCTCACACTGCTGTACTATATCAGCAGAAACGCATTTGAAAAATACAGAAAATATATCCATGTATCGGCTTATAACTGCGCCGTAATGGGAACTCTATTTACAATAGAACAGAATGCCTCGCTTTCTGCTGAGGCATTCACGCTGAAATCTTATCTTCTGAGCGGATTCGAGGCAGGAATCGGCTTTGTAATTGCTGCACTGATCCTTGCTGCGGCATTCGGAAAGCTCAATTCATCAAAGGTTCCGTCGTCGTTCAGAGGATTTCCGGCAATGCTGGTTTATCTGGGAATTATTTCTATGGCTGTGTATTCGCTAAGATAGAGAGAAGAATATGCGGTCTGTTATTAGGAGAGAAAATTAATGAAATTCAAACAAAAGGGAAGGAAAATATACAGAACTAAAGAAAAAAATTACTACGGCAAATCTCCGGTGGGAAAATTTTTGTCCGGAGCACTCACTGTACTGCTTATCGGAGGAATCGGCTTTCTCGGATACAGCGTGGCTGAGCCGATTATAAACTATACCAAGAAGGCAGGCGATGAAAAAACTGCCGAAACCACAACGCTGAATGCAGCCGGAACGGCTGTTTCCGCAACAGAGACCATGACTCAGCCTGTGACAGAGCCTGTAAGTGCGGAAAAGCTTGCAGCGGCTGTACTTGAGCCGGAGGATTTTGCGGATCTGGAGACTCTTCGTGCGGCGCTTCTGAATATTCCGACCAATGAGGGAATAGAGTATGCTGTGGCTCCTCTTAAAGTAAGCGGAGGCGAGCTTTACTATGCAAGCGGTGTATATGAAGCACAATCGTGCGGAGCAGTCAGAACGGAGCTTACACTGTCAGAGATAACGTCAGAAATCACTGCGGCAGGCTTTAAGCCGGCAGCGGAGATCAGTCTGCTCAGGGATAATATTCTTCCGCAGACCTATCCCGATTCGGGATATACAACGGCTGCTGACGGTTCGCTCTGGCTTGATGAGATAAACGGTAAACCATGGGTTTCGCCTTTTTCAGACAGTACAAATGTGTATCTCGGCGCTGTTGCCGATGAAATAATGACGGCTGGATTTGAAAAAATAATATGCTCTGATGTAGTTTTTCCGCCGTTCAGTGACAATGATTACGGGATTCTTGCGGAAAACGTCAGCGGCGCTGAGGGAAGCAATACACTGACCAATCTCGCAAATCAGATGTACAGCAAAATTACAAACGGAGGAGCTTCAATGATGCTTGAAGTCTCCGTTATCGACCTGCTTCAGGGAAATGACGCAGTAATTCAGCCGATGCTGCTTGATGTCAGCACCATAGTTCTTGAAATCGACTTTGAGGAAATAGGTACTATGGTCGAAGCCGGAAATACCATATATGAGTTCACCGGAACACCGTCTGAAAATGCTGAAAAGGCAATAGGACTTGTGCAGCATAAGCTTGCGGACTACAATGTGGCAGTCGAATTTTCCGGAGCAGACACAAGCGAGCTTCTTGAAGCAAAGGATGTAATTTCCGATTTTGGATATACATCATTCATAATCGGATAAAATAGGCTTCGTATGCCGAAAATACGAACCGGCTTATGCCGGAGAATGGAGAAGTTATGACAGAAAAATTTACAGTTTCACTTCAGAAAGTAATCGACGAATTCAAGCTCGAAACAATTTATATCCAGAAGGACGCAAACGAAATAATGATTGACGAAAACGATGTCAACAGACCGGGTCTCCAGTTGATGGGATTCTATGAATATTTCAATCCCGAGCGCATACAGATCATCGGTAAGATGGAGTTTGCGTATCTTTCAACAATTGACGAGAAAACAAGAAGAGAAAGACTCCAGCTTCTCTTTGCACAGAAGCTGCCTGCGCTCATCATCACAAGAGAGCTTCCCTATTTTGCGGAAATGCTCGAGCTTGCAAAGGAGTACGGAGTTCCGCTTCTGAGAAGCAAGGAGAGCACTTCTAACTTTATCGCCGGACTTATTGCGTTCCTGAACCTTAATCTTGCGCCCAGAATCACACGTCACGGAGTTCTCATTGAAATCTACGGCGAGGGCGTTTTCATCACAGGCGAAAGCGGCGTTGGTAAGAGTGAAACAGCTATCGAGCTTGTCAAGAGAGGTCACCGTCTTGTTGCGGACGATGCTGTTGAAATCAGAAAGGTTTCAAATATCAGCCTTGTGGGAAGCTCTCCCGACAATATCCGTCACTTCCTCGAGCTGAGAGGTATCGGAATCATCAACGCACGCCGTCTCTTTGGTATCGGTGCGGTTAAGATGACTGAGAAGATCGACCTTGTTGTCGAGCTTGAACAGTGGAATTCAGAAAAGATCTATGACAGAATGGGCGTTGATACCGAGTTTGTATCACTCCTCGGAGTAAAGGTTCCGCTTCTTACGATTCCTGTAAAGCCGGGACGTAATCTTGCAGTGATCCTCGAGGTTGCGGCTATGAACAACAGACAGAAGAAGATGGGCTATAACGCTGCTCAGGAGCTTCTCAACCGTCTTGGAATGGAGTCTGAAGCAAAGGAAGTTATAAAGAGCTACGATACATTCTAATCTTTCCGGGGGGAAAACAATGTCATATATCAACGAATTAACAGAGCTTTGCGGAAAACTCGGATGCCGTATAATTCCTGAGTGTTCTCTCAGCGAATATACAACGTTCCGTTTCGGAGGTCCGTGCCGTGCGCTCGTGAGCGTGAACAGTGCTGATTCTGCGGCAGAGCTTGTACGTTTTTTACGCAGAGAAAATATAATGTACAGCATTATCGGCAGAGGAAGCAATATAATTGCTTCCGATGACGGCTTCGACGGAGTGATCCTGCATTTCGGAAGCGATTTTGCTAAGATCAGCTTTGAGGGAAATACCGTAAAATGCGAGGCAGGAGCTTCTCTTGCGGCAGTCTGTGTTCAGGCTCAGCAAAACTCGCTGACGGGAATGGAAAATCTCTACGGAATTCCCGGAACGATCGGCGGAGCACTCTACATGAATGCCGGAGCGTACGGCAGCGAGATGTCGGATATCGTGGTTTCTGCGGAGTATCTTGACTCCGACGGAATTATTCATACCATTGATAAAGAGGGGATGAAGCTCTCATACCGTCACAGTATCTTTGCTGAAAAGGAGGCTGTCATAACTTCGGTCACAATGAAGCTTTCCGAGGGGGACAGCGGCGAAATAAAGTCGGCAATGAACGAGTGCATGGGCAAAAGAACCTCCAAGCAGCCGCTTGAATACCCGAGCGCTGGAAGTACCTTCAAACGCCCTGAGGGAAGCTATGCATCGCTTCTCGTTGACGAGTGCGGACTCAAGGGAATGTCCTGCGGCGGAGCTATGGTAAGCGAAAAGCATGCCGGATTCGTCATAAATAAGGGAAATGCAACGTGCAGGGATGTTCTTGAGCTTTGCGACAAGATAAAAAAGATCGTTTTCGAGAAAACAGGCTATCAGCTCGAGCTGGAACCGGTAATTCTCGGATAAACAGTATCTTCAGAAAAATTTTGGTTAGCCGTTTACCGGAAAAACGGCAGCCGAAGGTCGGCTTACGGAGGCAATATGCAGCTTTTGATAGTAACCGGAATGTCAGGGTCGGGAAAATCCTGCGTTATGGATGTTATGGAGGATATAGGATATTACTGCATCGACAATATACCGCCGAAGCTGATTCCAAGATTTGTTGATTTGTGCCGTCATTCCGAAAACGGACTTAACAATATTGCAGTTGCGGTGGATATCCGCTCAGGAGATATGTTTGCGGAGATTTACCATTCGTGGCAGCAGCTCAGGAATGAACCGGATATCGAAGCAAAGATCCTCTATATCGACGCAAGCGATGAGGTTCTTATAAAGCGTTACAAGGAAACACGCAGAAAGCATCCGCTTGACGAGAAGTTCAACGGAAATCTTCATCAGGCAATCAGATATGAATGGGAGCAGCTCTCACAGCTGAGAGAGATTGCGGATTACTACATTGAAACCTCTGATCTTTCATCAAACCAGCTCAAGGAGCAGATAAGAGATCTGTTCCTCGACAGACGTTCGGACTCGCTTACGATCAAGGTGATGTCGTTCGGATTCAAATACGGAGTTTCTACCGAATCGGATCTCGTGTTCGACGTGAGATGTCTCCCGAACCCTTTTTATATCGAAAATCTCCGCAGTCACACAGGCTGCGAGGAATGCGTGCGGGACTATGTAATGAGCTTTGAGCAGTCTCAGAAGCTTTTCGATAAGCTGAAAGACCTGATTGATTTTCTGATTCCGCTTTATGTCAGCGAGGGAAAAAGTCAGCTTGTAATTGCTTTCGGCTGTACGGGAGGAAAGCACCGCTCGATAACCTTTGCTGAGCTTATGGCAAAGTATCTGACTGAGAAGGAATACAAGGTTCAGAAATATCACCGTGATATAACAAAAGACAGAAAATTCTGAGGGAGGGATCAATATATCTTTTTCCAACGATGTAAGAAGAGAAATTTCCTCTTCAATAAATGATAAGGATAAACGTTTTGCGTGTCTTTATGGAATGATTCTTTTCAGCCGTGTTGTTTCGAAGGAGCGTATCTGCTTTCAGAGCGAAAGCAGAATAACTGCGGAGCTGTATGAAAAGCTCTTCCAGGGAGTTTTCGGAAATGCTGCATCTGCACAGCTTCATGAGAGTACCAGAAAAAACGGGACGGTTCTCTATACATACGAAACAGAGGGTGCGGCGGCAGTTGAAAAAATACTGAAAACATATCGGATATCGCCCGAAGTCCGCAGAATAGATCCTGATATAATTGTAAACAATAGTCTGGGAGTATTTGCGGCAGGAGTTTTTCTTGCGTGCGGAAGCGTTAACGATCCTGCAAAGGAGTATCATCTTGAATTTGCCGTCCCTGAGCAGTCTCTTGCGATGGATCTGGAGGCTCTTCTGGGTGATATAGGAGTACATGCAAAAACAGTGATACGCAGAGGACAGTATATCGTATATGTAAAGGAAAGCGAGTCAATTGAGGATACGCTGACCTTTATCGGAGCTTCACAGTGTACTCTGGAGCTGATGAATGTAAAGATATTCAAGGATGTCCGCAATAAGGCAAACAGAATCGCTAACTGTGACTCTGCGAATATTGATAAAGTAGTAAACGCCGCAATGCGTCAGATCGAGGATATACGGCTTATCAGCAGAACGATCGGGCTTGAGAGTCTCTCCGAGGAGCTCAGGGAGGTTGCCGAACTCAGATTGTCGAATACGGATATGAGCCTGCAGGAGATAGGCGATTCCCTGACTAATCCCATAAGCCGCAGCGGAGTGAATCACCGCTTCAGAAGGCTGGCGAAGATTGCGGAAAAAATACGTTCCGAGGGAGTGAAGCATAATGAGAGCTGACAGCTTTGTAAATCTTCACCTGCATACGGAGTACAGTCTGCTTGACGGCGCATGCAGAATAGAAAGGCTCATGAGCCGTGTAAAGGAGCTTGGACAGACAGCTGTCGCAATTACAGACCACGGCAATATGTACGGAGCTGTGGAGTTCTGGAACAGTGCGAAAAAAGCCGGAATAAAGCCAATAATCGGCTGCGAGGTATATGTTGCGCCCCGCAGCCGTTTTGATAAGGAGCCGAAGCTGGATTCCTCACCGTATCATCTGGTGCTGCTGTGCAGGAACAATACGGGATATCAGAATCTCGTAAAGCTCGTATCTCTGGGCAGCATCGAGGGCTTCTACAACAGACCGAGAGTTGATCTGGAGCTTCTTAAAAAATATCATGAGGGACTTATCTGTCTGTCGGCTTGTCTTGCAGGTGAGATACCGAGGCTTCTGGTGAACGGTCAGTATGATAAGGCAAAGGAGACTGCTCTGAAATACCGTGAGATTTTCGGCAGTGACAGCTATTACCTCGAGGTTCAGAATCACGGTATTCAGGATGAATTGAAAATTCTTCCGCTTTTGTACAAATTATCGGCAGAGACGGGAATACCTCTTGCCGCTACGAACGACTGCCACTACATCGAGCAGAAGGACGCTGAAACTCAGAATATCCTGCTGTGCATACAGATCAACAAGACAGTCGGCGAGCCGAATGGCATGGGCTTTGAAACGGACGAGTTCTATGTTAAATCTGCCGATGAGATGTGCGCTCTTTTCAAGGGACATGAGGAGGCTGTTGAAAATACTTCCAGAATAGCTGAGCAGTGCAATGTGGAGTTTGAGTTCGGAAACATAAAGCTTCCAAAGTTTACGATTGAGGGAGTCTGCGATAATGCGGGATATTTCCGGAAGCTCTGCTATGAGGGAATGTATGAGAAATACGGCGCTGATCCCTCGGAGAAAGTGGTAAAGCGTCTTGAATACGAGCTTTCCGTTATACAGAAAATGGGCTACACAGACTATTTTCTGATTGTATGGGACTTCATCCGCTACGCAAAGGAGCACAGCATTCCTGTTGGCCCGGGAAGAGGTTCGGGAGCAGGAAGCCTGTGTGCGTACTGCATAGGAATCACCGGAATCGATCCGATAAAATTCAATCTGCTTTTTGAGAGATTCCTCAATCCCGAGCGAGTGAGTATGCCGGATTTTGATATCGACTTCTGCATTGAGGGCAGACAGCAGGTAAAGGACTATGTTGTGCGCCGATACGGCGAGGACAGGGTTTCTGAAATAATCGCATTCGATACCATGAAAGCCCGTGCGGCAGTCCGTGATGTGGGAAGAGTACTTGATCTGCCGTATCAGCTCTGCGACAAGGCGGCGAAGCTTATTGACCCGAGAAGCACTCTTGCTCAGGCTCTCGTAGAGTCGGAGGAGCTTAGTCTGCTGTATCGTTCGGACAAGTCGGTTCGCAGGCTCATTGATACAGCAATGGAGCTGGAGGGAATGCCTCGTCATGCCTCAACGCATGCCGCAGGAGTGGTAATATCGGCTGTTCCGCTGAGCGATCTTGTTCCGCTTCAGAAGAACGACGGCACGATAGTGACTCAATTTACAATGACGGTTCTGGAATCACTGGGACTTCTGAAAATGGATTTCCTTGGACTGAGAAATCTTACAATAATCCGTGACAGCGTGAATGAGATCCGCAAAACCGAGTCGGAATTTGATATTGACGCAGTTCCGGTTGATGACAGGGAAGTATATGCGATGCTTTCACGGGGAGATACGGGAGGCGTTTTTCAGTTCGAGAGCGACGGAATGACTCAGCGTATCATGGAGCTTCAGCCTGAGCGTCTTGAGGATCTGATTGCGGTGCTTTCGCTGTATCGTCCGGGGCCGATGAAATCAATTCCTGTTTACATTGAAAACAAGAAGAATCCCGGGAAAATCGTATACAAGCATCCGCTGCTTGAGGATATTCTCAGTGAGACCTATGGATGTATGGTCTATCAGGAACAGGTAATGGAAATTTGCCGCAGACTTGCAGGCTACTCCTACGGACACGCAGACGTGGTACGCCGTGCGATGGCGAAAAAGAAGCACGACGTTATGCTGAAAGAGCGTGAGAGCTTTGTCAGCGGAGCAGTCTCAAACGGAGTTCCCGAGCAGACTGCCAATGAGATTTTCGATGAAATGGTGAGCTTTGCTTCGTATGCCTTCAACAAATCCCATGCGGCGGCATATGCCTATTTATCGTATCAGACAGCATATCTGAAATGTCATTATCCGGGAATTTACATGGCTGCGTTGATGTCGAGCGTCATGTCGAATACGGCAAAGCTGACGGAATATATTTCAATGTGCAGGATGAACAGAATAGAGGTGCTGAAACCCGACGTAAACAAGAGTATGAAGGGCTTCTCAGGTACGGACAGCAGGCTGTATTTCGGACTTCTGGCAGTGAAGAATGTCGGAAGCGGACTCGTTGACAGAATTGTTGAGGAGCGTACTGGAAACGGCGAATTCACGAGCTTCCAGAACTTCTGCGAGCGGCTCGAGGGGCGTGAGCTGAATAAAAAAGCTCTTGAAAACATGATAAAGGCAGGAGCCTTTGATAATCTCGACCTTAACAGGCGGCAGATGCTCGAAAATTATGAGCGGATTCTTGATTCGGTCAGCTCGGGAACAAGGGATGTTCTTGACGGACAGCTCAATTTTCTTGACGATTCCTCAGACAGCAGCATGAATATGAAGATTCCGTATAAGCCCGAGTATCCTACAAAGCGTCTGCTGAGCATGGAAAAGGAAGCGGCAGGAATGTATCTCAGCGGGAATCCTCTTTCGGAGTACGGATATCTTGCGAGTCTGATGCATCTGAAAAAGATCAGGGAGCTGACAGAGCTTAACGAAAACAAAAAGCTTCGTGACGGAGACAGTGTGAGTATTCTTTGTACTTTGCAGGATAAGAAGCTTCATACAACGAAAAAAGGCGATAAAATGTGCTTTATAACAGTCTCTGACGACAGCGGAGAAATTGAAGCTGTGGTGTTTCCCGACTTGTTTTTGATAAGTTCATCAAGGCTTGCCGAGGACAGCGTGCTTATCATAAACGGCAAGATTTCAATCAAGGATGACAGTATCACAATAGTCTGCGGAAGTATTTTTGAGGAAAACGACTTCGAGAAAATGACCGGGCATATGAAATTATGCGTCAAGACAGTCTCTCAGGAAGCGTTTGTCCCGCAGGAGCTTACCGCAGTCTGCAATGAGTTCCGCGGATATACGGAGATATGCTTCTATCTGACTGATCTGAGAAAATTTGTGTCCCCGAAAAATAAGATCCCGCTGAAAATATGCAGGGATTCGTATGAACGGCTTTTGAAAATTTATCAGTCTGCACAAATCGGACTGATAAAATAAAAATGCAGGAGAAAATAATAAAAAATATGGAAATCCCCCTTGACAAAATTTATAAATGTAGTAAAATATATATGTATGGATTAATATGAGTAATCCCCTTGCAGCTTTGCTGATAATATGCGGCTGCTGATATTAAGCTACTAAATATACGCCATAGTGCAGAATGGAGAATATTTTTATGATCAAAAAAATCGGTGTATTAACAAGCGGCGGAGACGCACCGGGCATGAACGCTGCTGTAAGAGCAGTCGTAAGAACAGCTCTTAGCAAGGGTATGGAGGTTTACGGTATCCACAGAGGCTATGTTGGTCTTATCAGCGGTGAGATTGAGAAGATGGACGCAAGAAGCGTTTCAGATATTATCCACAGAGGCGGTACAATGCTCTGTACTGCAAGATGTCCCGAGTTCAGAACTGAAGAGGGCGTTGAGAAGGCTAAGGCAACCTGTGAGGAGCTTGGTCTTGAGGGTATCGTTGTAATCGGCGGAGACGGCTCTTTCAGAGGAGCTGCTGACCTTTCTGCAAGAGGAATCCTCTGCGTAGGTCTCCCCGGAACAATTGACAATGATATCGCTTGTACAGATTATACGATCGGCTACGATACAGCTATGAATACTGCTATGGAGCTCGTTGACAAGCTTCGTGATACATCACAGTCTCATGACAGATGTACAGTTGTAGAGGTAATGGGAAGAAATGCAGGCTTTATCGCTGTAAATACAGGAGCTGCATGCGGAGCTATTGCAGTTATCACTAAGGAAATGCCTTACGATCTCGATGATATCGCTAAGAAGATGCTCGAGGCTAAGAAGCACGGCAAGGAGAACTTCGTAGTAGTAGTTGCCGAGGGAATCGGACATGCTGACGAAATTGCAAAGGTTCTTCAGGAAAAGACAAATATCGAAGCAAGAGCTACAGTTCTCGGTCATGTACAGAGAGGCGGCTCACCTACTTTAAGAGACAGAGTTGTTGCAACTGAGATGGGTTACTACGCTGTAGAGCTTCTCGAGCAGGGCATCGGCAACCGTGTAGTAGGCATGAGAGACAACAAGATCGTTGATTTCGATATTCAGGAAGCTCTCGCAATGAAGAAGCCTTACGATGAGAAGCTTCACCATATTGTTGAGGAAATCGCTCTCTAAGCGTTCCTATAAATCAAAATAAACCACATCAGAGTAGAAAACCGTGCGTAAAGTGTCGCCGGACGGGGAGTTGCCTGCGGACGAAAAGCTTCGGCTTGCGGTACGGTTTTCGCATCCCGCTGAGTGTATAATTGAAGCTCTTTGTAATCGCTCCGATTATGCATAAAGCATCAGCTCGCATAATTAAGGAGGTATTTTATGAAGAGCTTTTTATCATTATTCACTGATTCCGCAAGATCCATGAAGGAGCTGCGGACAATCACCACAACAGGTATGCTGCTTGCACTTGCAGTAGCGATACGCACACTGGCTATCGAGATCACGCCGGATATCCGGATAATTTTCACATATCTGCCGCTGTGCGTAATCGGAATGCTGTTCGGTCCGGTAGTATGCGGAATATCAACCTTTGCGCTGGATATCATCGGCTATATCATCGACAACAAATCAGCCAGAGCCTATAGCATGGAGCTTGCGATGGTTGAGATACTTATCGGAGTTCTCTACGGGATTTTTCTGTACAAGAGTGAGATCGAGGGCGTTAACTTCAAAACAGTTCTGAGATCAGCCCTTGCAAGGGGTTCGGTCATTATCTTCTGTAACCTTATTATAAGATCTTACCTGCTTTATGTACTCTACTATAACAAGGATTTCAGTATCATGTCGTTCTTCACCGACAGCAGCATGAGCAATGGTTTCCTTGTGTGGTGGACTCCCAGAATCGCCAAGAATCTCATTCAGCTCCCAATTGATGTTGTATTGCTGACTATTGTTCTCCCGGCTGCGAATGCCGCCTATAAGACCGTCCGGAGGTATTCTGTCGGACGCTCAGGAGCAAAATAACTGTTATTGAATATCACAAAAATTTCACTTGCTTTTTTGTACATTTTGTAGTATAATGAAGTAAGTGATATTTTTTTAAAGGAAGTAATCGAAATGGAGAAAATCAACATAGGTTTTATCGGTGCAGGTAATATGGGCTTCGCTATCATGAGAGGTATTTCGGGCAGCTCTCTGAACAGCTCTGTTCAGCTTTTCGCTTTTGATCCCAACATCGAACAGGTTAAGCGCCTTGAACGGTACGGAGTTATTCCCTGTGCCTCAGAACAGGAGATCATGGAGAAGTGTAAGTACGTTTTCCTTGCAGTCAAGCCTCAGATCATTGAGGGCGTTCTCGAAACAGTTGCTCCCTGTACAAAGGCTGATACTGTTTTCGTGTCAATTGCAGCGGGAATCACTGACGAATTCATTGTATCAAAGACCATTCCGGACGCTAAGGTGGTTCTTGTAATGCCGAATACTCCGCTTCTTCTCGGCGAGGGAGCTTCTGCGCTCTCTCATAACGATAAGGTTACAGACGATGAGTTTGAGCTTGTCCTGAATATCTTTAAGATATGCGGAAAGGCAGCGGTGATCTCTAAAGATAAAATGAAGGAGATTATTGCAGTCAACGGAAGCAGTCCGGCATTCATCTATCTCTTTGCGAAGTATTTCATTGACTATGCGGCTTCCGAGGGAATTGATACAGCTGTAGCAACAGAGCTTTTCGCTCAGAGTCTCATTGGTTCAGCTAAGATGATTACCGATTCAGGAAATACTATTGACGAGCTGATTAAAATGGTTTCGTCTCCGGGCGGAACGACTCTTGCGGGACTCGATAAGCTGTATGAGGGCAACCTCGGCGAAACAGTCAAGAACTGCTGCGAGAGCTGTACAAAGAGAGCTTACGAGCTTTCAAAATAGTTCTTTTTTGATTTCATAGAGCATATCCTTTTATAAAAAGAAAGGATGATGTGAAATGAAATACGGGAATGATTTAACAAGAACAGAGAGCAGGAGGATCTGCATATTTTTACTGCATATTGCCGTTGTTGCGGGAATTGCGGTCGGAGCTGCCATAGCTGCGGCGAAAAAGGATACGGATTTATCAGGCGTATGGTGGCTGCATCAATATTTTGCGCCTGCATACAGCGGCAATACAGTGCTTGCTGTTTTCAGAAATACGTTTGTCTCATCAGCGGTGCAGCTTGTATTGATAATGCTGCTGGGATTCTTTTCGCTCGGACAGCCTTTCGGAGCTGCACTGCTCGTTTACAGGGGAGTCGGTATCGGAGCCTCTGTTGCGTCGATGTACATGATATCTGGTGCAGGCTCGCTGCTTCCGATACTGGTGCTGGTTGTGCCGAAGGCAATAATTCTTTCGTATATATCCGTTCTCGGGGTGAGAGAAGCCTTCAGGCTGTCAGCTGTTCAGCTTCGTTTTTTGTTCAGGGACGAGCTTCCCGAGGCGAAAATGAAGAGGGCTGTGAAGCTCTATTTCGTGAAATTTTTAGTTCTTGCCGCAATAATCATGCTGGTTTCTGCGGCGGACTCAGTTATGAATTACATATTTATGGACTTATACTAGGATGTGTTGACACATCCTGATTAGGAGGATGTTTGTATTGGGTTTATTTTCCAAGGATTATGAAAGCGCAGGAGCAGGAATAGCTAAAAATGCTCCTAAAAAGACAGGTGCAAAGCTGTTTTTTGAGCTTCTCGGAAGAAAATTCTGGAAGCTGTTTGAAGTTAATATTCTGTATTCACTCTTCTTTATTCCGCTGATTTTGTCAGGAGTTCTTCTGTTTAAGCTCAGCGATGTCAATATGACTCTGGCGTTAGTTGTTTCACTGGCTCTTCTGCTGGTGTTTGCGGTTCTCATCGGACCTTCAACAGCCGGAATGACGAAAATTATGAGAAGCTATGTGCTTGAGAAGAACTCGTTTATCATTCACGATTTTTTCAAGGCATTTAAGGAGAACTTTAAAAAAGCAGCGATCGTAGGCTTCCTTGACTGTCTTATACTCGTGTGCGTGTGGGCGGGATATCAGGTCTATCCGGTGCTTGCACAGCAGATGGGAAGTTCGCTGCTGTATGTTCCGATGGTGATCAGTCTCAGTCTGGGACTTATGGTAGTAATGATGAACTTTTATGTGTTCCTTATGATAATTGCAACAGATCTGTCATTGAAGAATCTTCTGAAAAACTCTTTTGCGCTTGCGTTTGTTGAGCTTAAAAAGAACTTCATTACATTCCTGATCATGCTTGCAATAATTGTACTGCTTGTATTCCTTACGATATATGTAAGCATTGCGTTTGTATTCGTGCTTCCGTTTTTCCCGGCAGCCTTTATATGCTTCTTAGCATGCTTCAACAGCTATCCTGTAATTCAGAAGTATGTAATTAATCCGTACTATGCAAGCATCGGAAAGGTTAATCCTGAGCTTGGCGTTGATGATGAGGACGATGAGGAGCCTATTTTCGAGGACATGGGCGGAAAGGAAAAGCCTATCGAAAAACGTAAAAAGGGCAGGGGAAAAAGAATCTCATAACCTCTGTAAAATAATAAGAGCTTTCGCAAAACAGCAGAATCGTTTGATTTCTGTATGCTTGCGGAAGCTTTTTTGTATTTATATGAAGTTAGTTGTCGGGGTCTGCTCGCAGTAATTGCCGAATCCGGAGGATTCGCTCCGAATCAGCGAGGATTTATACTCAAGTCTGAGTTTATCAGCTATGAGTGCAATGAACTCTGAATTTGTAGGCTTTCCCCTGTCATCGTTAATGGTGCAGCCGAATATAGCTTTGCGTGTATCGGCGTTGCCTCTGGACCAGGCAGTTTCTATAGCGTGACGGATAGCACGTTCAACTCTGGAGGAGGTAGTATTATATTTTGAAGCGACCAGGGGATAGAGCTTCTTTGTAATGCTGTCTAAAAGCTCTCGGTTGTTAGCAGCTTCCAGAATAGCGGTTCTGAGATAATGATATCCCTTTATATGCGCTGGAACGCCAAGACGATGTATGATTTCTGTAACAATGATTTCCATGTCAACGCATTCTTCAGAATAGCTTTTTCTTACGACAGATTTGATTATGTAACTGAGATTTTCGGCTTCAAATGGGTATGTAATAAAATATGCAGCACCGTTTTCAATAACCTGACGCTCAATAAAGCTGTTTGCGACAGCAGAGGTAATAATGAATTCGGTCTTGTTTGGCAGCAGCTCATGTGCTTTTTGCATGAGAGCAATAGCGTCAAGATTCGGCAGAGAAAGATCTGCGATCACAACGTCAGGCTGGTCTTTCCTTATTGATTCAAAAACTGCATCTCCATCTTTTTTGCGAGTGTAGGCATACAACCCTAAATCTCTGAGCTTTGAAGCCATCTTTACTCCGTATTCTGCCGAGTTATCTGCGATAAGCACTTTAATAGAATCATTGTTCATTGCAATATTACTCCCTTTTGAATTAATGTAAATATATTCTATCAGAAATAAGTGGAAATTTCAAGTGATAAATCGGTATGTTTTGTCGAAAACACGGGTATTTTGTCGAAAATATAGAAATCTTACGATTTTAACAGGTTTATCAACAGTTTCAACATTTATCCTGTAATTTACCAGAGTTTTTTGTCAGATTACCTCTCTTTTTGCCAATATGTACAGAAATTCAGCTTTTGTGCAATATGCAGAATCATGGAGGAGACGGCTTCAATTCCGGAAATCAATATGAATGATATGGTTAAAATAAAAAAAAATCTGCAAAACGCTTGACTTTTCCGGATTTGCAGTGTATAATATTAAAGTACTTTGCGAGTGTGCTGGAATAGGCAGACAGGCACGTTTGAGGGGCGTGTGTCAATCGACGTATGGGTTCAAGTCCCATTACTCGCACCAAGTATGGACAGATGGCTGAGCTGGTCTAAGGCGCACGACTGGAACTCGTGTATACGTTAATAGCGTATCGAGGGTTCGAATCCCTCTCTGTCCGCCATTTAGGTGAACCAATTTAGATCACCAGCACGAAAAGCCCGATTTATCGGGCTTTTTTGCTACCCAAACGCAAAAATTTTTCAGGGTGAAACCGTGGATGTTTTTTGGGGAAAAACGCTGTGGAACAGGATTCGAACTTACGCTATTGGGAATTTCAGCACTTTTTGAGAGAATTTCGATCCCACTGCAAGGGATTCGATGAGCGAATGCCGAAAAAATAATATACAAACTTTCAATGCCGATTTTATTGGTTTCTCACAAACTTCTGT
>JAFTPG010000016.1 GCA_017463375.1 Ruminococcus sp.
CGCCAGACCGCACGGTTCACTCTGCGACGGCATCAGGAACATATCTGCTCCGGCATAGATCTTGCGTGAAAGCTCGGGAACAAATCCAAAGGTTACCGATACCTTGCCGGGATATCTTGCTGCCATTTCACGGAAGAAATCCTCGTAAATACGCTCTCCGCTTCCGAGAACTGCAAATTTGACGCCCATATTGACGATTTCCTCAAATACGCAGCGAATAAGGTCGATTCCCTTATGTCCGACAAATCTTGTAACTATTCCAATCAGCGGAGCGTCATCAATATCGAGTCCAAGCTCCTTCATCAGAGCCTTCTTGCAAGCTTTCTTACCCGAAAGCTTTCTCGAAGTATAATTTGTCGGAATAAGCTTATCCGTCTCAGGATTCAGTGTTTCTGTATCAATACCATTGAGAATTCCCTTGAGCTTTGACTGCTTTGTAACAAGAATCCTGTCGAGTCCGTGAGCATACCAAGGGTCGAGAATCTCCCATGCATAGCTCGGACTTACAGTTGTTACCATATCCGCCGTCTCGACAGCACCCTTCATCATATTGATATAGCCGTCGTATTCAAGCAGATTTGAATGATAAAGCGGAATTCCCATAAGCTCGTTGAGAACTTCCCTGCCATAGCGTCCCTGATACTCGATGTTGTGAATGGTAAAGACATTTTTGATGTCCTCATAGCCCTGCTGATACTTATAGTACACCTCATAGTACACCGGGATCAGCGCTGTCTGCCAGTCATTGGCATTGATGACATCGGGCTTGAAGTCTATATATCTGAGCATCTCCAGAATGGCTCTTGAGAAGAAAACGAATCTTTCGCAGTCATCGTAGAATCCATAGAGACCGTCTCTGTAAAAGTAATACTCATTGTCAATAAAGTAATATGTAATGCCGTCCCTGACCGCCGAGAAAATACCGCAGTACTGCTTGCGCCACGACACATCAACTGTAATGTTGGTTACAAAAGTCATATCAGCACGCATTTCCTCGCTGATCGACTTGTACATCGGCATTACTATGCGGCAGTCATGCCCTTTTCTGCATATTGCCTTCGGAAGCGAGCCGACTACATCCGCCAGACCGCCCGAAGCTGCATACGGCACTGCTTCACTTGCCGCAAAAAGAATATTCATACACTAACCTCCGCTGTTTCAGATTTTTGCATTTTTGCTGATATACAGCGGATATGTCTCAGAACCTGTACTATTCTTTCCATTGCTGATTACAACATTTTTATCTGTGATAACTGAAACTACGTTACAGTTATTTCCGATCTCTGTACCCTGAAGAATAACGCTGTCCTTTACAACAGTTCCCTTGCCAACCTTAACGCCTCGGAAGAGAATTGAATTTTCAACAGTTCCCTCAATGATGCAGCCGTCTGCTATGAGTGAGTTCTTTACACTTGCCTCGATACCGTACTTTGCAGGACCGTTATCGCCAACCTTTGTATAGATCGGCATATCCTTCGTAAAGAGAGCATTTCTCTTTTCTGTATCAAGAAGCATTCTGTTTGCTTTATAGTAGTTCTGAACACTGTCAACCTTTGTGAAGAAGCCCTTGTGCTCATAGCCCATTATCTTATAGTTGTGCTTCTTATCCTGAAGAACGTGGCGTGTAAGGCTATAGCAGCCGCGGCTTACTCCGTCCGCAGCGACTGTTTTCAGGAAGTCCATGCTCATAACGAACATATTAAGACAGATATTGCATTCTCCGCTGAAGCTGGGCTGATAGAGAACATCAGTTACTCTGTTTTCCTCATCAAGCTCAAGAATGGTTGTTGTGCTGTTCTTTTCGTAATCATAGAGGCATTTTCCGTAAACGCAGGTAATATCTGCCTCTGATTCAACATGCTGCTTGATCACATTGGAAAAGTCAATTGTTGTAACGATATCACAGTCAGAGCAGATGACATACTTTGCGTTTGAATGCTCGAGGAAGCTGCCTACCTTGTTGATAGCGTCGATTCTTCCCTTATACTGACCGCTGTCGGTCTGGCTGTACGGGGGAAGCAGATGAAGTCCGCCCTGCTTGCGTGCGAGATCCCATGCACGGCCTGAGCCGAGATGGTCGAGAAGCGAGCCGTAATTTGATTTTGTGATAACTCCGACCTCTGATACTCCGGAATTCACCATATTTGAAAGCGGAAAATCAACCAGTCTGTAGCGTCCGCCGAAGGGAATTGAACCCATTGTTCTTTTCTTTGCAAGCTCATCAACATTTTCATCGTGCATACTTGCAAAAATCAATCCTAAAACATCGTAATTAACATTCATTTAAGTCGCCCTCCTTAGATATTATCGGCAATAATCTGCTTAGGCTCTACAACCTTATTTCCAGAGACCTTAACGTTGTGACCTACAACAGCAATGCCCCATTCATCTCTGTCAGGGAAGCTTGCGGGGTCTTTTCCGATTCTTGCGCCGCCTTCGATTACGCAGCCCTCACCTACGATAGCGTACTCAACGACTGCTCCGGACTTGATTACTGTGCCGGGCATTACAATACTGTATTTTACCGTTGCGCCGGGCTCAATAGTAACTCCGGCAAAAATCACTGAGAAATCAACTGTTCCGTCAACATTGCTGCCCTCAGAAATCATAGAGTTCTCGATGTTTGCATTCTCACCGATGTACTGCGGAGGCATATTCTCGTTTCTTGAATAGATTTTCCAGTTGGGATTATAAAGGTCGAGCGGATTTACGGGATTGAGAAGATCCATATTTGCGTCCCAGAGAGAGTCGAGAGTTCCAACGTCCTTCCAGTAGCCCTCGAACTCATAAGCAAAGAGACGCTCGTTATTTGCGAGCATTGAAGTAATGATATCCTTACCGAAATCCTTTGACCAGCTCTCTCCTCTTTCACGCTTTGCGTTTGCGTCCTCTTCATTCTCGATGAGGTACTTGCGGAGCTTATTCCAGCTGAACACATATATACCCATTGAAGCGAGAGTTGACTTAGGCTCCTTAGGCTTTTCAACGAAGTCAACAACCTTGTTTCCCTCGTCGCATATCATGATGCCGAATCTTGATGCTTCCGACTTTGGAACGTCAATTACTGAGATTGTACAGTCTGCATTGTTTGCAATATGGAAATCCACCATTTTTGAGTAGTCCATTTTGTAAATATGGTCTCCGCCGAGAACTACCACATATTCAGGGTCATATCTCTCGATGAAGCGCATATTCTGATAGATCGCATTTGCAGTACCCTCATACCATGAAGCTCCTGCCTGAGTCTCATAAGGCGGCAGAACATGGACTCCTCCGTTCATTCTGTCCAGATCCCACGGCTGACCATTTCCGATATACTCATTGAGCACGAGAGGCTGATACTGCGTCAGAACGCCTACGGTATCAATACCGGAATTGGTGCAGTTTGACAGAGGGAAGTCAATTAATCTGTACTTTCCGCCATAGGGCACTGCCGGCTTTGCAACATTCTTGGTCAATGCATAAAGTCTGCTGCCCTGACCGCCTGCAAGGAGCATTGCAACGCATTTTTTCTTACTATACATATTATTCCTCCTAAAAGTATGGTGTATATTATGTTATTGAAAACTAAATCAGGAATTTATTTGTCAGTTTTTTTCACATTCTTTTTCTTGGACGCCGTCTTGGTATTTTCCTTGGTTTCCTCCGCAGCAGGAGCAGACTCTGCCGGCTCGGTTTTGGGAGTTCTCTTCTTTACCGGAGCATACTTCAGATAAATCACTGAGAGAGGAGCAAGTGTCATGGAAATGCTTTCCTCGAATCCATGCATTGCATAGTGAGTTGTCTTGAAGGACTTTTCAGTAACTCCGCTTCCGCCGAATTCCTCAGCGTCTGTGTTGAATACCAGTTTATATCTTCCCTTGTTTGGAACACCGATTTTGTAGTCCTTGCGTTCCACGGGAACAAAGTTGCAGACAGCAATTATTTCGTTTCCGCTGTCATCAATACGTCTGAACGCAATTACGCTCTGTTTGTAGTCATCGTTGGAAATCCAGCTGAAGCCGTTCCATGAATCGTCATTTTCCCAAAGAGGTGAATTTTCAAGATAGAATTTATTAAGCTTTTCAGAGAATTTTAGCATCTGTCTGTGAGACTCAAATTCCATAAGATTCCAGTCAAGCTGAGTCTGGTAGTCCCACTCCTTCATCTGAGCGAACTCCTGACCCATGAACAGAAGCTTCTTTCCGGGATGAGCTGCCATGTATGCAAGAAAAGCACGGTACGAGCTGAATTTCTGCTCATAAGTGCCGGGCATTTTATTTATCATCGAGCATTTTCCGTGAACTACCTCATCGTGTGAGATCGGAAGAACGTAATTCTCCGAGAAGCAGTAGAAGAACGAGAAAGTCAGCTTATCGTGATTAAAAGCACGGTAGATCGGGTCGAGGGACATATATGAAAGCATATCGTTCATCCAGCCCATATTCCACTTGAAATTGAATCCGAGTCCGCCGATATCGGTGGGCTTTGTAACAAGAGGCCATGCTGTGGACTCCTCTGCAATCATGAGAGCGTCGGGATGCTTTTTAAACACAGCTTCGTTGAGATTTTTCAGGAACTGTACTGCCTCAAGATTTTCATTTCCGCCATATATATTTGCACACCACTCGCCGTCACGTCTGTCATAGTCGAGGTAGAGCATTGAAGCTACAGCGTCAACTCTCAGACCGTCAACGTGGAATTCGTCAAACCAGTAGCAGGCGCTTGAAATAAGGAATGAGCATACCTCTGCCTTACCGTAATCAAAAACATGAGTTCCCCACGCCTTGTGTTCACGTTTGCGCTCGTCGGTGTATTCATAGCACCACTCGCCGTCAAATTTGTAGAGACCAGCAGCGTCCTTCGGGAAGTGCGCCGGAACCCAGTCAAGGATCACTCCGATTCCCGCTTCATGGAACATATCGACCATTTTTTTGAAATCATCAGGAGTTCCGTATCGTGAAGTAGGAGCAAAATAGCCTGTAACCTGATATCCCCATGAACCGTCAAAAGGATACTCGGTAAGCGGCATGAACTCTATATGAGTGTAGGACATCTTTTTGAGGTACGGGATAATTTCCTCCGCAAAGGAAACGTAATCAAGAAAAACATCTTCATCTCTGGTTTTCCATGAGCTGAGGTGAACCTCGTAGATATTTACAGGGCTCTTGTAGATAACCCTTTTATTTTTCTCGGCAAACCACTGCTTATCCGACCACTCATAGCTGCTTTCATATATTTTTGAAGCAGTTCCGGGACGCGTCTCAAAGTGAGAAGCATACGGGTCAGCCTTCATAAGGAACTCTCCGTCAGAGGTTTCTATGCTGTACTTATAAATATCAAACTGCTTGAGCTTTTTGATTTCCGCTTCCCATACTCCGTCAGCGATAAGGGTCATGGGATTTACGGTTCTGTCCCAGCCGTTGAAGTCTCCGACAACTGAAACTGAAGCAGCATGCGGAGCCCATACTCTGAAGGTGAAGATCTTGCCTCTTCCGACCTTTCTGACATGGACGCCGAAAAATTTGTAAGCCTCATAATTTTTTCCCTGATAGAACAGATACAACGGGAAATCGTTAACATTTTCGTCATGTTTATTAGGTGACATAATATACCCCCTTTGCTATATTCCATTTTATCAGAAAAACAGAATTTATTCAAGTATTTTCATTGGATATGTCAGTTTTTCAGATAATGCACTAATTTTACTCGGCTACTTTAGTGCACTTTGCCATATTGACCATTGGAGTTACCGATGTTTTTTTAGACTAATTATACATAAAACCATGATATTAATGTGAATTATTATAACTTTGTTACCCGTAAGCCAATTACAGTTATATCGTCCGGACGCAGATTGGAATTGAACAGATCAGCCTTTGCACATATTTCGTCAACTATGTATTTTAAATCCTCGCTGCTCAGAAGAAGCTCCTTGATGAACTGATATTCGTTCTCATTGATTCCGTCTGAAAACATGATGATGATATCGTTTTCCTCGAATTCGTAGTTCTGTGAGAATGTATTCGTCTCCTCTACGATTCCGATCGGAAAGGTCGGAGACGAGATCTTCATCACCTGTCCTCTGTGGCGTATCAGCGTTGCCGACGCTCCCGACTTGATGATAGTCAGCTCACAGGTGTCAAGATCAATTCTTACTGCGTCAAGAGTCGCAAATGCCTCCTCCCGTGACTTAGTCAGCATTATCGAGTTTATCAGCTTTATTGCTGAGTGATAATTCACTCCGCTGCCGATAAGCTTCTTGAACATCGTCACTACCATTCTAGATTCGATTGCCGCTGAGCGTCCGCTGCCCATTCCGTCGGAAAGAATCGCATAACTTATTCCTGTTCCGTCGCTGAACACGGCGGAGGTGTCTCCCGTTTCACCTGAGTTCTCCGCACAGAGCGAGGCTCCGTATGCCTCCAGCATATATGCAGGGCTTTCAAATACCCGTATACGAACTTCTTTTCCGGAGTTGATCGGCTCAATGTAGTCAAGATTCAGCTTGAGCTCGTCGGCGATCAGATCGCATATTCTCACACAGTTTTTCGGAGCGTCCTGATAATCAAAATACAACTCCACCAGAAGCCTGTTCTGCGAATTATAGTACGCTATCACGTTCTTTGCATTGAAGTTGTATTTTGTCAGCTTATCACGGATCGTCTTGCTTATCGGCTCGCTGTAGCGCACGTCAATGCGCTCTCCTGCCGCCTCGACGATCTCCTCAATTATCTTTATCTGCTCAAAAAGCAGCCGCTGGCTCTCCGCAAACCTGAGCGAAAGAAGCTTGGCTGTCATTTTCTCCCGGGCAGTCCTTTCAAACGCTTTTACAAGCTCCTCCTTATGGAGACACTCCTCCAGCTCGTATGGAAAATTTTCCTGCGTTATTTCGTATAGCTCCGACATCTTCCTGAACGCTCTTCGCGTTGCGTCATAGCTGTTGTACCAGCACGCAAGCCGCCTATGACAATGTGTGCAGACCTCTGCGCTGTTTCTTTCGATTTCATCGGACTTATCTGCATTTCTCGACAGCACCTCCGAGATCTTGCCGGACTCTCTGCGTACCGTTTCAATGGAGCTTGCGAGAAAGCTCATTCTCGAGCCGAGTATATTCGGCAAAGCTCCGCCGTCTCTGCCGGTGAATACCCATTTGTCGGAGAAATTCTGCGATATCATGAGAAATATCACTGTTCCGCAGATGATATTCAGAATCTGAAAAATACTGTTTGCAGTGACTCCCGTTAAAATCATGAATGCAATGCTTATGGCAGTGAAGAAGCCTGCCGCAGCTCCTGCCTTTTGTCTGTAGAGGTATCCTGTAAGCAGACCTGACGCCGGAAGCATCACCACTGACATCCCGTACGTCGAGGAGGCAAGAAATGCTCCGCAGGCAGTCAGCGCTCCGCAGATTACTCCCCCGACGCTCCGATAGTGATATGCCGCTGTGACTGTGACGGCTATTCCGAGAATTATTCCGATGTTTATGTAAGGAATCTCCGCTGAGCAGAGCGATGCAATCACGACTGTGTAGACTATCGCATAGGCGCAGCTCACCGTTGAGGACAGATCAAGGATCAGCTGATGGCGCAGACTTCCGATTATCAGAGCCGCTGCATAGGCTGTAATACCTGCCAAAGCTCCGTATACAGCGTAAAACAGCAGCTTATACAGCAGCTCTCCCAGCACTGCCGAGACTGCTGTTCCTGCCGCAAAAACTGATACGGCTGTGCTTATTCCGCAGTATTTTGCGTCTGATTTTGACTCGAAAAACATCTTGTATATCACGCATATTATCATCGCTGTCAGCTGAACTATACTGCTTGGAATCGTTCCGGCAATTATGTATCGGACGATGCTTCCTGACAAAACTGCGGCAGACAAGGGCAGTGAAAGCGCTCCGGCAAGTGAAATATTTGCGAAGGATACAGCTCCGGCAATTTTTGTTTCCGCAAGCAGAAATCCCCCTATCATTGACACAAAAAACATTCCGGCGCTGCCGATCCCGCTCACTTTTTCTGCTGCTGTTGTTTTTAACATCCTTACCACCTGATTCCAATATGATATCTTTGATTATATCACATACTGTCAGGGATTCTTGTCGCTTTATGCACAAAAAAACTGCTGATTCCCATTGAATCAGCAGTTTCGGTGTCGTTAATTTGTGTATCAGCTGTTCTCAGCTATTTTCTGACTGATAAGCTCGAGCGCCTTATCATACTGAGGATCACTGCTTCCGTCCTCGTCCGCTTCTATGACGTGATCGGGAGTTATTCCCACTCCGTTGTAGCAGTCTGAGAAAGCTGTCTTGTACTCCGCAACAGTAAGCACGACTGCGCTTCCGTCCTCAAACTCGGTAGTAAGCTGCATTACTCCCTTCCCGAAGGTCTGCTCTCCGACAAGCTCCGCCTTTCCGAAATCCTTGAGGGATGCCGCAAAAAGCTCGCCTGCGCTTGCCGTATTCCCGTTGACAAGCACTATCATCGGCACATCAAGCTCGGATTCATCCGAGTAGACAAGAGTTTCGGAACGTCCGTCCCTGTACTCGGCTGTCGCAACAACTCCCTCGGGAAGAAGCGGGTCTACACACTCCTCGAGAGCCGCTACAAGACCTCCGCTGTTGTCACGGACATCGAATATGAACGCCTTTGCTCCGTTGGAATTGAGCTGCTCCAGAGCCTCTATGAACTGTGCCGGAGTATTCTTCTTAAAGGAGCTTATCTTTATATATCCGACATATCCGCTGAGAAGCTCGCTTGTTACCGTTGTGACTTCCATTGAACGGCGTGTGAACACCATATCCGTGTCAATTCCGTCGCGCCGGACTGTGATCGTTATATCTGTTCCTGCCTGTCCCTTCATCGCCTCAACGGATTCCTCAAAGCCCGTTACGAGAACATCATTGCCGTCAACGCAGGTAATGATATCTCCGGCAACAAGTCCGGAATCTGTTACGGGAGAATCCTGAAGTATCTCAACGATTCTGATATATCCGCTTTCATCCTCCGTGAGAGTAAGTCCAAGACCCACAAGCTCGCCGGAAATGTCGCTCATTTCACTCTGATACTCCTCAGGAGTCAGATAGTGCGAGTATTCATCGTCCAGTCCGCTGACATAGCCTTTAAGAATACCGTTTCCCAGCGCCTCCTCGTCTATATCGCCGTAGTAATTCTCACGGACATAGCTGTCAAGGGTCTGCAAAGAGCCGTACTTCTTTGCCTTTTCGTTTACATCGACGACCTTTTCGTTAAAGCTCTGGAGTGAAAAGAACGAAGTCAGTATAAAAGTGATTGCCGACGCAATTGCCACCAGACTAAGTGCCAGTCCCAGACTAATTTTTTTATTCATTGTTCACCATCGCTTTCGGAGAATTGCAGCAGAAAAGTTATCCGCAGCCATTATGTGGAAAAAAACGGGCAGCCATAAGAACTGCCCTTATAATTATATGCAAGAGTTATTGATTATACATAATTGCTCGGATTTACAGCGCTTCCGTTCTTACGGATCTCAAAATGCAGGTGGAATCCTGTCGAATAACCTGTGCATCCGATCGTACCGACCTTCTGACCCTGTGAAACGTAGTCGCCGACAGAGACGCTTACGCTTGAAAGGTGTCCGTAGAGAGTTGTATATCCGTCTCCGTGAGACACGATCACATAGTTGCCATAGCCATTTCCGCAGCAGTTGCTGTACTTGGCATAGTTATGCGAGCATGAGTTTCTTACGCCGATAACTGTTCCGGATTTGGAGGCGGTTGCAGCAGCGCCGGAGATTCCACCGCCTGCGATATCAATGCCTCTGTGAGTTGTTCCCCATCTTGAACCGTAGCCGCTGGATATGTAATAGTAACCTGGTGCAGGCCATGCGAATCCGCCGACTGAGGGAGTCGTATCAACAACTGTATCTGAAGAAGAGCTGCCGCTGCTGCTTGAGCTGCTGCCAGAATTGTTTTGATTTGCAGCCGCTTCCTGCTGTTTCTTAGCTTCTTCCTCCAGTCGCTTTTTTTCTTCCTCTTTGCGTCTTGCTTCCTCTTCGGCAGCCTTTCTTATCTGCTCACGGATCTCATCCTCCTGAGCCTGAAGAGTTGCATTTTCCTGCTCAAGCGCAGCCTGAGACTTTTCCTTTTTCTTCTGCTCGAGAGCAAGACGTTCGATCTCAGCCTCAGACTTCTTGATAGTCTCGTTCAGCTCCTCTATATCCTCATCCATCTCGGCTTTTTTAGCCTCCTGAGTTTCCTTATTTACTTCAAGAGTGAGCTTTTCGGTCTCATAAGCCTTTTTGGAATTCTCGAGATTTGTTATCTGGTCAAGAAGCTCGTTTACAAGCTCCTCATCGTGAGCTGCGATATTATTTATCATTTCCATTCTGGAAAGCATATCGTAGAAATCGGCAGAGCCGAGAACGGCTGATGCGAGACTGTCATTGCCGGTAACATACATTGCACAGAGGCGCTCCTTGAACAGCTCGATATTGGAATCGACCTCGATCTGCTGATTGGCAATATCCTCGTTGAGCTGAACGATATTTTCCTCAGCTGCTGCAATTTCAGTACCCAGCTGATTGATCTCAGTTTCAAGCAGGTAAATATTCTCCTGAATTACCTCGATCTGCTGTGAAAGAGTCTCCTGATACTCCTGCTCGTCTTCCTTTTTTCCTTCAAGAGAATCGATTTCCTTCTGAAGTGCGTCGATTTCGGCTTCATTTTGTTTTCTTTCCTCCTGAATCTCGGCAATCGTTTTTGCCTCGATCTTGTTGTTTTCGCTTTCGCTTCTTGAATACGCTGAGATCATTGTTACAGTAAGAACCGAGCAAGTCAGCATAGACAGAAGCTTTTTCATTCTGCATAATTTCGACATTACTTAAATACTGCAAAAGCTTATCTGCTTCTGCGTCTCCTTTCATTAAGAACTCTGCACGAATAGGTTTTTGGATTTATACGTTTATATGCTTTCTGGTACTGATAACGCTTCCCATAGCGCCGATAAACGAACCGGCAAGTATGTATGAGATCAGGACATAGATTCTGATCTGACTGAACGGAATAAGACTTCCCATACCGATAACATTCATAAGTCCGGTCTGTTCGGTAAGCATATTGAATACCGCACGGTATCCCAGCCATGTTATCAGGAACGCTCCGATTCCTGCAAGCAGACCTGTTACCATTCCCTCTACAAAGAACGGTGTGCGTATGAAGCCGTTGGTAGCTCCAACGTATTTCATGATCTGAATTTCCTCACGGCGCGCAAAAACGCTCGCCTTTGTGGTATTTGAGATCATTATCATTGAAACGACAGCAAGAGCTATTATGATAGCGCCTGCGATCATTGTTACGATCCTTCTCAGCTCCAGCAGGAATTCTACGAAATCATAGGACGCTCTTACGAGATAGATATCGCTTTTAAGCTGGATCTCCGTAACTGTTTCCGAGATGAGCGTGAGGTCATCCACAGTTACGCTGAAACCGTCAACGAGCGGATTATCGCCGTCGAGCGACGCAAAAAGAACCTCGTATTCAGGCATCGAGGAAATCATGTTGTCAAGAGCCTGATCCTTTGAAACATACTCGACCGAAGCAACATTGTCAAGCGAACGAAGCTCCTCTCCGAGCGCATCGACTCTTTCCTGCGGAGTATCCTTATTGACGAAAACTGCGATCTCGTTTCTTCCGCCGATACCGTTGATCATTGAGTTTATGTTTATGTAGAACAGAGTTGAAATACCTACCAGCATAAGCGATATCAGCAGTACGCAGAACGTAGCGAATGCCATCATTTTATTTTTCCAGATATTTTCAACACCCTGATCTGCCAGATATTTTACACTGCTAAGCTTCATGTCCGCCTCCGATCGATCCGCTGTTAATACCTGCGATTATTTCATCACTTGTCGGCAGCGGTATGTCATCGCCAATGACTGCCGCAGTTCCTTTATTAATGCCTGCGATAATCTCATCGCTTGTGATTATATCGTCTGTCACCGGAACCTGTGGCTCTCTGCTGATGCCGGTGATGATCTCATCGCCTGTAATGATCTCGCCGTTCATGGCTGTAACGATCTCATCGCTGATACCTGTGACCATTTCGTCATTGATACCCGTGATTATCTCATCAAAGACGATTTCTCCGCCGATGATATTAATGATACGTCCGCCGAAGTGGCGCACGAGGTCATGCTCATGAGTTACCATGAGAATGGTTGTTCCCTGATCGTTAATACCCTTGAGAAGCTCAACGATCTCGTATGAAAGCTCAGGGTCAATATTACCCGTAGGCTCGTCCGCAATGATAAGCTGAGGGTCGTTTACAAGAGCTCTTGCTATAGCGACACGCTGCTTCTCACCGCCCGAAAGCTCGTCCGGGTAGGAAGAGGACTTTGCCTGAAGTCCTACCAGGCTGATAACATAGGGAACTCTTTTTCTTATATACTTGATCGGTGCGTCAATTACACGGAGCACGAAAGCGATATTTTCGTACACTGTCATTGACGGGATCAGACGGAAATCCTGGAATACAAAGCCGAGAGTACGGCGAAATTCCGGAATTTTTCTTTTTTTCAATTTACTTAGATTGTATCCGTTTACAGTTACAACTCCGCTTGTAGCGTCGATTTCTTTAAGCAAAAGCTTGATCATGGTACTTTTTCCCGCACCGGACGAACCTACTACAAAGGCAAAGTCGCCGTCGTTGATTCGCAGACTGACATTATTCAGTGCGTCAACGCCGCTTGAGTATGTTACGGATACGTTCTGAAGCTCTACCACTTGGGTTACACCTTCCTTTTTAAGTGTGAGCCCGGACGCTGCATGAGCAGCAGAAAGCAGCTCCGAAAAATCAGAACTTAACCGGGTTTGCGGACAGATATTTCTTGACCATGAGAGCGATCTTGAAGATAATTGCATGGTCGAACTCTCTGAGGTCGAGACCTGTCAGCTTCTTGATTTTTTCGAGTCTGTACACAAGAGTATTTCTGTGTACAAAGAGTTTTCTTGAAGTCTCGGAAACGTTGAGGTTGTTTTCAAAGAACTTCTGAATAGTGAAGAGCGTCTCATGGTCGAGAGACTCAATGCTGCCCATCTTGAACACTTCGTGTAAGAATGTCTCGCAGAGTGTTGTCGGGAGATGATAGATAAGACGTGCAATTCCGAGGTTGTCATAGCTTACGATAACCTTGTCGGTATCGAATACCTTGCCGACCTCGAGAGCCATCTGAGCTTCCTTGAATGAACGTGCAAGCTCCTTAACGCCCGTAACGGCTGTACCGATACCGACGTTGACTCTTGTGTAGAACTCTCCGCTGAGAGTATCAGCGATCGAGCGTGCGAGCTTCTCAAGATCCTTGGAATCAACAGTGCTCTTGAGCTCCTTGACGAGAACGATATCAGTTTCAGTAATATTGAAAACGAAGTCCTTATTCTTGTCCGGGAAGAGGTTCTGGATGACATCGTATGCGGAGATATCGTTTGCGGAAACGATTCTGATGAGGAACACCGCACGGCTGATCTCGGCATTGAAGTGAAGCTCTCTTGCCTTGATCACGATATCGCCGGGAAGCACGTTATCGAGGATAACATTCTTGATGAAATTGTTTCTGTCGTACTTTTCATCGTAGTACTGCTTGATATTTGAAAGAGTGATCGCGAGAATGCTTGCGTACTTTGAAGCAGCATCGTCAACGCCCTCAACGAAAACCGCATAATCGGGCTTTACTCTTGCTCCGAACGGCTTGTATGTAAAGCCGTCTCTGATGAAAATGTCGTGAGAATCGCTTAAATCGAGTGTAACGAACTCATTTGTAGTACCGACTCTTGTGAGGTCGCTGCACGCAATAATTGTGGCTGTTTCATCTACAACGCCGATAGTGGCGTCAATTGTATCACGCATTTGGTGAACTAATCCCTGGAATAATCTGTTTGACATAATAACAACCCTTCTTTGAATTTAATTTATTTCGAGTATATTTTCAAAGAGAATCAACACAGACGGTGAAGAAGCCCCGCCTGAATATATTACAAATTGTAACATATTTTAGTCCCGAATTTGTTAACATTCCGTTAATTCTGGCTTGAAAATCTACATACATAACATAAAACGCTTGGGAGATTTGTCTGAAATTGCCAAATCCCTGATTTTTTTGTAACCAAAAAGTAACCCGTCGTTTCTGAAACTGTAATTTTTGGAAAGCTACATCTTCTCCGGACACTCAATTTTGAGAATTGTAAGAGCGTTTCTGAGAGTCTGTCTTACTGCGAGACAGAGAGTGATTCTTGCGTCCATAAGCTCTTCTGTCTCGGCATTCTTTACGCTGCACGCATCGTAGAATCTGTGGAAGAGCGTTGCAAGCTCGATTGCATATTTTGTAATCTTTGCAGGGTCATAATGCTTGGCAGCAAGGTTAACCTCGTTCGGAAGCGACGCAATGTGACGGATAAGCTCGATTTCACGGGGATTGTCAAGCAGCTCCAGATTAGCACTGCCCGAAGCCTTCTTGCCCTCTGCTTCAAGATTTGCGATAAGGCTGCAAAGTCTTGCGTGAGCATACTGAACATAGTAAACGGGATTCTGAGATGATGTTTCAACCGCAAGGTCGAGGTCAAACTCAAACTGGGAATTTGCCTCTCTGAGATTAAAGAAGAAACGTGCAGCGTCAATCGGGATCTCCTCGAGAAGAGTTACGAGCGTGATTGCCTTGCCGCTTCTCTTTGAGAGCTTTGCAACCTCGCCGTTTCTGAGGAGACGAACCATCTGCATGAGAACGACGTCGAGCTTGTCAGCGTCAACTCCGAGAGCTGTCAGAGCCGATTTGAGTCTCGGAACATAGCCGTGGTGGTCAGCACCGAGAACGTTTATTGCCTTATCGAAGCCTCTTGTAACGAGCTTGTCGTAGTGGTAAGCAATATCCGGAACAACGTATGTCGGGATTCCGTTTGCACGAACAAGAACGAAATCCTTGTCCACGCCGAAGTCAGTTGCCCTGAACCAGATCGCACCCTCCTGCTCGTAGGTATGACCTGTTTCCTTGAGCTTCTCAACAATTTTCATTGTCTCGCCGCTTTCATGGAGAGTACTCTCACGGTACCAGTTATCATAAACAATGCGGTATTTCTTGAGGTCACGCTCGAGACCTGCGATATTCTTTGGAAGTGCAAATTCAACGAGAGCCTTTTTGCGCTCCTCCTCAGCGAGATTAACGAGACAGTCACCGTTTTCATCGTAGTAATTCTTAGCGTGCTCGATGATGTCGGGACCAAGGTAAACGTCCTCGGGCATCTCGAAATCTCCGCCCTCGCCGCTGCCGTCGTAGAGGACAGTGCAAACCTTTTCCGTATCGTTTCCGCAGCTCTGACGAACCTCTGCACCCTTTTCGGAAGCGATCTGCATATATCTCAGAGAAAGGGACTTGCCGAACTTTTCAATCTGATTTCCTGCGTCGTTAACGTAGAACTCACGCTCAGCGTGATATCCTGCCCACTGGAGCACGCTTGCAAGACAGTCGCCGATAGCTCCGCCTCGTGCATTTCCGACGTGCATGGGACCCGTGGGATTAGCCGATACGAACTCTACAAGGATCCTCTTACCTTTTCCCATGTCGGTTTTTCCGTAGTTCTCATTCTCCTCGATCACGTTATTTACAACATCGGCGAACCACTTTCTGCCGAGGAAGAAATTCATAAAGCCAGGACCTGCGATCTCCGCTTTCTCAAATGGAGTTCCGGCAAGGTCAATTTTACCGCAGATAAGCTCCGCAATCTTTCTCGGAGCCATTTTAAAGCTTCTTGCACATACCATAGCGGCATTTGAAGCAAAGTCGCCGTGAGACTTATCAGCCGGAATCTCGATGTTGAATGCCGGCACGGGAACGCACGGTACAGCCTCCTCAGCAGTAAGTTTTCCAAGAGCCTCCATAATAAGCTCACGAAGCTGCTCGGAAGCATTTTTAATAAGGTCAGACATATTCGCAAATCCTTTCCGTTAATTTTTTATATCGTTATTTTCAATTTTCAGAATTATTTCATTGTCCGAAAGATACGAGGAATTGAGATCCAGCGTATACTTCAGATAGAGCACGCCCTCTTTTTCGAGCCTGTTTTCGATAGAGTGAGTAAACACGCCAATCTGCATGTTTCCGTAGGGCGTCCCGTACTGACAGAAATGCTTCTTTCCCATTTCAAGGGTAAGAGCTGAGTTTGCCGTACCTTTCCGCACTATCGAGGCATTTTTATTCTTATCAACCTTTATCGTCGTCACTGAGCCCTCAAAGCCTGTTGCGGAGGTATCCTCATAGGAAATCACACTGTATCTGCCGTCTGAGTCATAGCTTGCCTTTGTCAGAAGCTCGGTTTCGCTTTTTTCTTTTCCCTGCCACTGAATGCTGGTCAGTGAAATCAATACATTGTTCTTCAAATTACGCTCCTTCGTTTAGTAAGCTCTCTCGGCATTGTCTATCGCCTGTTCCAGAAGCTTGTCGATCAGATACGGAAGCTCCATTCCAAGCTCCTTCATCAGCTGAGGGTAAATGCAGTCAGCCTTGAAGCCGGGCATGGTGCTCACCTTATTCAGACACAGCTCGCCGTCCTCCCTGAGGAAGAAATCTACTCTCGCCATTCCCTTGCAGCCGAGAGCCTTGTATGCGCTGACAGCTGTTTCCTTTATTCTGTTCATCTCGTCGGAAGTAAGGTCGGCAGGAATCTCCATGAGTCCTTTTTCGGACACGCATTCCTCTCTCGAACCCGAATAACTCTCTCTCGATCTGATCTCGCCTGCATTTGAGGCAAACGGATTATCGTATCCGAACACAGCTATTTCAAGCTCTCTGCCGCTGATATACTCCTCAACAACGACCTTGTTGTCATGGGAGAATGCAGTCTTTACCGCAGCCTCAAGCTGCATGATATCACAGGCTTTTCCCGAGCCTGCCGAGCTTCCGCTGTTTGCAGGTCTTATCATGAGAGGAAAACCAAGCTCCGAAGCGATTTCACTGCACCGCTTATCAAGATAGTTGATCTCACGCTGAGTGATCAGCCGCCACTTTGCAGTTTTTATGTTGTAGTCATCGAGAATCATGTGTGTGTGCGACTTATCCATACAAGAAGCCGAAGCGAGAAGTCCGCAGCCGACATAAGGGATTCCCGCCAGATCAAGAAGTCCCTGAAGCGAGCCGTCAGCGCCATATTTTCCCTGAAGCACGGGAAATACTACGTCTACTCTCTTTATAGAAGTCTCACCGTTTTCAATTGTAACTATGCCCTTATATATCGGATCGGGCGAAATAAAGGCAGATGTACAGTCAGGATTGAACTCCCACTTTCCCGAAGCAATCTCGGAAACGTCGCCCGGGAAATACAGCCAGCGGCCTTTTCTGGTGATACCGATGCATATTACCTCATATTTATCGGCAGGGATATTTCTGATTACCTCTGCTGCGGAAGCAAGTGAAAGCGCATGCTCTCCCGATACGCCTCCGAAAATTACAGCAGCCTTGATTTTCGCCATAATAAAACTCCTTTAAGTAACGATAGTTATATAGTATCAATATATTTTATCACATTTCACAAAAAACTGCAAGTATTTTTTGTCAGAATGAAGAAATTCGCAGTATTTTCAAAACACAGCTGTATAAACATACAGCTTTCAACAATATTTTTTGTGCACCTTGACATGTAAATCATGATCAAACTGAAAGTATTTTCACTCTCTGCCGGGGAAAACCATATCTTTCTGAATACTTTCCTCAGATACAAACGGTGGGCAATACTGATAATAAATGTGGTTGTTCTTGCACAATTCATAAATCTGCGATACATCGTTGTCGGTTAATTTTCTGACGCTGAATTGTGCTGAGAAGTTTTGTATTTCCATAGATTATTCCTTTCTACAGCACTTTCTTCATTTAATTCCTCACTGGAAATACCATGCCATGGATTCATCAAAGCTCACGTCGCCCGGAATGATGTCCCTTGCTTCTCCTGCGCCAAGTATATATGTGCCTTCAACAGCTCCTATTGCTTCATCTATATAAAAATTGTTCGTTGTTTCAGCAGTTTCAACATAGAGCTGCAGGTCAGAAGCTCCTGACGGTATCATATAGTTTCTGTTTGCGAGCTGTATCCATTCTCCCTTGATACCGATGCCTTCCGCAATAGTATTATACTGCGGATCGCCGCTGGCATCTGTATACATAAGCATTTTATGCACCAGTTCAAGCAATCGGCAAGTATTACTCCCAATATGTATAGAAGCAACAGTTAGAGCTTGTCCCTCCCAATCAACATCTTCAAAAGTTTTACTATGTACCGGACACCTCTCGGCATCCGGAAAGCATTTCTGCTTTAGAGAACGACCTCACAGCAATCGAAGTCGTTGTCGATATAATTAGCGATGAATCTGGCTCTGAGATTGCGGGTATCACACATAGAATCCGGTGTTCCTGACAAATCCAGACTTTCAGGCAGAACAAATTTGATGCAGCGGACTGTTACATCACGGCAGGAAGAACTTGTGTGTGCAGGAACTGTCACGGTTTTCATACCTCGCTTGTATTCATTTCCCTCATCGTCCACCTCATTGAGCAGAACCGCAAGAGCTACCCTCTTGTTCGGGCAGACATCTCTCAGTGTGACATCAAGCTGAACGATACGTCCGAGAGACTCCAGTCCAAGTTCCCCGGCATCAAATTCTATGCTGTCCTCACAGCCGTCAACCGTAAGCGCAATCGGATCGGGACAGTTTTCGGGAATCACAACAACGCCGCAGTCCACCGTCAGTTCGGGATTCGGGAAGTCCACCACATTGTTTTCATCATCACTATAGGTGACGGACTCGTTGACCTCCACTGTGCCGGAGCACGAACCGATGTGCTGTACGGTAAATTCCAGCACTGCTCCCTCGCTCTGTGTGACGCCGAGTTCATCCATATTCCAGCGGACTGTGTTGGCATCCACAAGGCTTGCCGTACCCTTTGTCGGGGCAGAAACGCCGGTAATGCGGAAGCACGGGGAGACTTTGTCAATGATTTCAATATTCGTTGCACCGGGCTTTGTGATGTTTCTTGCAAGATCCTCAAAGAGATCCTCCAGCTCTGCATCATCCGGTGTGATAGCCACATACGCAGAATCGGGGTCGGACGCCCATTCCCGAAGCGCCTGCTCATCAATGCCGCCGTTGCCGGAAAGTCCGATCACATAGATGATGACACCCTGCGCCTTTGCCGCCGCTGCCACAGCAGCCGGATCACCGCCAGCAGTAGTTACACCGTCGGTGAACATTACCATCACCTTTGCATTGTTGGACGCAGGATCGAACAGCGCGTTCGCCTTTGTGAAGGCATCCGCATGGTTGGTGTTGCCGCCTGCGGAAAGTGCGTCAACCGCTGTTTTCAGGTCGTCAACGGAAGTGATCAGCTGCGTATCTTGTGTGGCTGTTGTCGCAAAGCTGACTATGCCGATACGGCTGCCGCTGCCGATCTGTCCGTCCTGTGTGCCGTCGGTGGATTCGTCGATGATGTCAATGAATGCTTTCGCTCCGCTTTTCAGGTTTGCAATCGCACTTCCTGACATACTGCCGGAACGGTCGAGAATGAGGACAATGTCCGTCGGATTATTCACGATGTCCGGTTCTGCGGACAGAGATAATCTTATCTGAAATGAGTCACCGCAGCCTATCTGTGCAGTGCTCAGTTCTTTATTTGAATTGGTTACACCCATTTGTGTCATTCCTTTCTGAGCTCCATATCAGAAGCTTAGTACAGTATATGACAGGAAGCATTATCCTGTTCTTGTCAAAACACGATTTACTCCTATATCACTCAAACGGATCGGAATCCTTGGCTGACTTCTGAGCGGAATATGGAAGAATACGAGAAGCAGCACGCTGCTTATGAAAAACTGAAATGATTACAAAAGCGGAAGCCTTCACAGACTTCCGCTTTTTTGTTGTTTTTCAATTTCCGCCCTGACCTCATCGCAGCTGCTGCCTGTAAAGCTTTGCATAAGTTCCATTTAATTCTAAAAGCTGTTCATGAGTTCCCTGCTCGGTGATCTCGCCGTTATCCACGACCGCAATCTCATCTGCATTTTTTATTGTGGAAAGACGATGTGCAACAACAATCGTCGTTCTTCCCTCGCTCAGCTCGTCAAGGGATTTCTGAATCTGGATTTCAGTTGCGTTGTCAAGGGCACTGGTCGCCTCGTCAAGAATGAGGATAGGCGGATTTTTCAGGAATACCCTCGCAATACAGAGTCTTTGTTTCTGACCGCCGGAAAGACGTACTCCGCGCTCGCCGATTACGGTATCATATCCGTTTTCGAGGGACATTATGTAATCGTGAATATTGGCTCTCTTTGCCGCCTCAATGACTTCCTCGTCGCTTGCATCAAGCCTGCCGTAGAGGATATTTTCACGGATGCTGGAATTGAACAGGTAAATATCCTGCTGAACAATACCGATATTCTGTCTGAGTGACTCTATCGTGATATTTTTCAGCGAATTGCCGTCAACGAGAATATCTCCACCTGAAATTTTATAAAAATGAGGAATAAGATGACAAAGCGTTGTTTTTCCTCCGCCGCTCGGTCCTACAAGAGCAAAGGTCTTGCCCTTTCCGATAGAAAGGCTGACATTTCTCAGAACCTCCTTGCCCTCGGCATAACTGCTGCTGACATTCCTGAACTCTATTTCACCCTCAAGACGAGAAACATCTTCTGCATGTTCCCCATCCATTTCAGGCTCGGTTTCCATAATTTCAACGAAACGCTCAAAGCCTGCAACACCGTTCTGGAACTGCTCCATAAAACGGATAAGGGTATTCACGGGACCGAGAAACAGATTGATTGAAACAATAAATGCGGAGTAGTCGGCAAAGTTTATCTTGCCGCCGTAAAGGAACAGTCCGCCTGCAATCAGCACAACAACATTGAACACATCGGTAATCATCGTTGTGACTGAGTGGAACTGTCCCATCGCCTTGTAGGCGTTTCTTCTTGCACCCATAAACTGAGCGTTGCCCTCTTCAAATTTTTCGGTTTCCTTGTCAGAATTGGTAAACGCTTTTGTGACACGGATTCCTGCAATACTGCTCTGGAGAGAGCCGTTTATCTGTGCGATTGCCGCCTGACTTTCACGGAAAGCGGCTCTCATTCTTTTTCTGAGCGTAAAGGAAACAAACACAAGAACAGGCACGCAAGCGAAAACGATAAGCGTCAGCCACAAATCAATACTTGTCAGATATAGAAATGATACCACAATGGTTATTCCCGTAATGAGAAAATTTTCGGGACCGTGATGTGCAAGCTCTGCAATATCATTGAGGTCGCTTGTCATTCGGGACATGATCTTTCCCGTTTCGTTGTTGTCGTAAAAGCTGAACGGCAGCTTTTCAAGATGCCGGAACATCTCGCTTCTCATTTGTCCCTGCATACGCACACCCATCATATGCCCCTGATACTGGATAAAATAATTCAGCAGCATACGAATAAAATACAGTACAAATAACGATACTCCGGCAATAATGATGAGCTTGTACTGCTTGTCGGGAATAAGATCGTTCAGCATAGTTCTCGTTACAATCGGATATAAAATACCCAGCAGGGCTACACTCAGCGATGCAAGCATATCCAGTACAAGTATTTTCTTGTGCGGCTTGTAATAGCTTAAAAATCTCTTGAACAATTCTGTTTTCCTCCTGTTTTTTCTATATTATACCATATTTTTGCTTGATTTTCAATCATTTCATAACCGCCATCATAACAGTACCGATACACATAAGACAAAGTCCAAGCACAGCCTTTCGCGAGATCCTTTCTTTCAGAATCACCCGCGAAAACAGAACTGTCAGAAATATGCTCATTTTGTCTATTGGAACAACTATGCTCAGCTCACCCTAGATTATGATCAGATCTTTTTAGTGCTCAGGATTCTGACGGAATTGAGGATGAGGAGCATAGCCGTACCCGAGTCTGCAAAGACTGCAAACCACATACTGGGATGTCCGAGGAGTCCGAATGCAAGGACTGCCGCTTTTATTGCAAGAGCAAATACTATATTCTGATACGAGATTTTCAGAGTTTTATCAGCAATTTTCTTCGCCCTGACAACCGAATCAAGCTCCGAGTTCATGAATACTGCGTCGGCTGCTTCGAGAGCAAGATCGGCTCCGCTTTGCATAGCTCCGCCCACGTCGGCTCCTGCGAGCACGGGACCGTCATTGATTCCGTCGCCTACGAACATTACTGCGCCGTACTTTTCACGGATTCTTCCGATCTCCTCCAGCTTTTCGCCGGGCATAAGCTCTCCCCTGACATAGTCGATTCCGAGCTTCTCTGCCGCTGACTGAGCGTTCTCGTTCTTATCGCCTGTGAGCATAGCGGTGCGGATTCCCATTTCCTTCAGAAGCTTAATGGACTTTTCCGACTTCTCTTTAATAGTATCGGACACAATTACTCGTCCCTGAATCTTTCCGCCGACAGCCGTATATACAACGCTTCCGGAGATTTTTTCATCTGTATCGGGAACTTCTATTCCGTTTTCCTGCATAAGTCTTGCGTTTCCGCAGAGAACCTGCTTCCCGGCAAGCTCTGCTGAGACACCTCTGCCTGAGTATTCACGGATCTTCTCCGCTTCGGAACATTTTATGCCTTTCTCTTCGCAGTATTTCACAATGCTGACCGCTACAGGGTGTGTAGAAGCAGCCTCGCAGGCTCCGCAGAGAGCAAGTATCTGTTCATTGCTCAGTTCACCGTAGGATTTTACATCTGTAACGCTGAAAGTTCCGCTGGTGATCGTTCCTGTTTTATCGAATGCAATCGCTTTGACCTTTCCCAGAGCTTCGAGGGAGTCTCCGCCCTTGAAAAGGATTCCCAGCTTGGACGCAGCTCCGATTCCCGAGAAATATGCAAGCGGAACGCTCAGAACAAGCGCACACGGACAGCTGATTACTAAAAATGTAAGAGCTGTGTAAATCCATTTGCTCCAGTCGCCTGTAATAAGCGACGGAACCACCGCTGTAAGTACCGAGATCGCTATTACTATAGGCGTGTATATCTTCGCAAACCGAGTTATAAAGCGGTCAATCTTAGGCTTTGAAGCTGATGCGTTCTCCACGGCTTCCGCAATTTTTGATATCATGGATTCTCCTGCCGCCGCCGTTGCTCTGACAGTTATAACCTCAGTTGTATTGATGCATCCCGAAATAACCGCATCGCCCGTTCTCACAGTAACGGGAACAGGTTCACCGTTTACCGCAGATGTATCGAGTCTTGATTCGCCTGATTCAACTACTCCGTCTACGGCAATTCTCTCGCCGGGCTTTACTCTTATGATATCCCCGACCTTGACCTCCTCCGAACGTGTACGGATAAATTCTCCGCCGCTGAGCAAATCTACCTCGTCTACCTTGAGTCCTGCCGCTGCTGTTATTGCCTTACGGCTTTTATTTACAGCATATTCCTCGAATATCTCACCTATTTTAAAGAAAAGCACTACTCCAACAGCTTCGGTATATTCACCCAGAATGAAAGCTCCGATTGTAGCAACAGTCATCAGGAAGTTTTCATCGAAAACGTTTCCGCTTCGGAGATTCTTCACTGTAGCAAGCAGCACGTCGTATCCGAGAATCAGATATGCAGCCGCATAGAGAATTACGCTGACTGTACTCAATGAGAAGCTTCCGCATATTATAGCTGCGGCATAAATCAGCACTCCTGTAACGAGAAGAATGATGTTCTTCTTCAGAGCGCCACTGCTTTCCTCTTCGGGAATTTTTTCGGCTGCTTCGGGAACTATTTCTACTCCCGCTTCGATTCCGTTTGCAGTCTCGTTCATTTTCCGCTCGGTTTCGGCAGTAATTTTTCCGCTGACCTTGAGCTTCCTCATCGGAAAGTTCAGCACAGCCGACTCTATTTCCTCAAACGCTGCGATAGCTTCCTCTATTTTGCCTCCGCAGTGTGCACAGTCGAGATTTTTGATAATATACGTTTTCTCCATAAAATCAACCTCTTTCATATGAATAATTGTTCACGTGATTAATATATCATATTTTTCCTGACTTGTCAAGGGTTTCCGTATAATTCCTTTGCTTTTTTCTGCAAAACATGCTATAATTATTCAAAATCACTAAAACAGCCGTATTCAGGGCTTTTTCAGAGATATGATCCTGATGAAGCTCTCATAATTCCTGTATTGGAATGTATATTGTTAGTACGCTCTAACAACTTTTCAGAATTTTTTTCAGATTTTTTCGTCTTTTTCGCTCTCAAATGTCACTACCTTATGAAAGCTTTCAAAAACGTATTTTTCAGAGATACGAATTTCGCTGAAGGGAGTGACTGACATGACGGCTGATCAGAAATTTTACGCAGGAGGTGACGGTACTATTCTTTTTACTCAATCAAGCCCCGAAATCGCCGCAGAGCTTACCGATAATAATGTCAACGAGCTTATTATCAGCTGCAAATCATCAAAGGAAAGTCTATGCACACTTTATAATATGTTCAAGAAAAGCGTTTTTGCCGTCGCTTTCAGCATCACCGGAGACTATCATCTCTCCGAGGACTGCGTTGCCGAAACATTCGTAAGGCTGACTCAGGTCAGACGCTTTTCGGCGAAGGATGGTGACGGCAAGGGATATATTCTTGCTGTTGCCAGAAATGTTGCTCTTGAACAGCGCCGGCGCTACAAGAAGGTTTGCATGAACTTTGTCATTCAAAGCTACGGGGAGGCTGATAAAACTGTAGAGGACAGTATATTCCTCAATGAGCTTCTGAAAAATCTCAGCGACAAGCAGCGTCAGATCGTTGTACTCAAAGTCTACAGCGAGCTGACCTTCAAGGAAATTGCCGGAATCATGAAATGTCCGGAAACCACAGTCAAATCAAGATACAGAAAGGCTATCGAAATTTTACAGGCAAAGGCAGGTGTTAAATTATGAAAGACAACGATATCAGAAATTCCGAGTTCGAGGATGTTCTCAGAAGCAAAATGGACGAACTCGCTTCTTCTGTCGATTGCTTCGATAAGATTTCAAAAAGAGCTTTCCCGCAGCAAAGCTCGGAATATTCCGACAGCGAATTCATTGTCTCCGACCTTGAAAATGTTACGGGAAAAAGAAAATTCTCACGCTTCATTCCGGCTGTCGCGATTGCAGCCGCCGCTGCCGTATGCGTATTCGTTCTTCCGAAAAACGAGAGCTTCATGAACTTCGTTTACTCCAATATCGGTCAGTCCGACAAGGACGTTTTCAGAGGTATCATAAGCGAGATCAAAGAGGAAACCGAAGCTTATAATTACTCCAGTTATGACTTCACTCTGGACGAATATATCAGAAATGATGTGCTTATTACTCCCCTTTTCAGCTGTCCTTTCGAGGATACCAATAAGGATAACATCAATGTCCGTATCTATGTGAAAATGTGCGGAGAGACTCCTACAAATCAGGTTTACGCTGTTGAGTATGAGGGCGATTACGAGGATAATAACTTCATCGCTGCTGCTGAGTCAAAGGCAAAGTTCACCGCTCAGGAGCTTGAGAACTTTGAGGAGCTTGCAAGCTATAATCTGTCGCCGCTTACCAATCATGACAGCTTCGGAACAAAAGGCGCTTCTATTACCGATTCCGACGGCGAACCGATCACTATGGCTGCTTTCAACTATAACTGCTTCTTCAAATCCGGCGAGGAGATCTATGAGCTGAATAATCAGATCATTTACTATCACAAGAACAGTGATACAGAGGATTCCGAATATCTTTATGACATGATCCCGCAGTACACTCAAAGCTATAAGCAGGGCGAATTTGATGAATCAAACTTCAATGACCCGTGGGAGAATGTTGTGTACTACAGCGGAAATTCTGCGGAAGCCGATGAGAAGCAGTCCTCATTTACCAAGACTGATTTCATAGCAGATACTTATGACGGCGAAGCTGCTCCTTTTACACTGTGGCTTTTCCCGTTTGCAGAGGTTCATCAGGATATCGCAAATGCTGATATGACAGATACGCATATCACTGTTACAGCCGACAACAGCGGCGATCAAGGCTCTATTCTTCCTCCGCTTATCCCATCACTGAGGGAAATGTTCAGAATCTACGTTCCCGACTGCGGTGAAAGCTTTACGGTTACTTCCGAAAATGAAAAGCTGAACCTTTGTTATCCCTACAGCTATATCTCCGATGCAAACTATGTTATCACTGCACTCAATGAATATAACGTCACGGAATCCAACGTGTATAACTCTTACATGAATGCAGAAGCTAACAGACAAATTGCCGAAGCAAAAGCAGCCAGACAGCTTGAAGAACAGATTCAGGCTGAAATTGCCGCTCTCGAAGAACAGCAGGCAAAACTCCGTGAAGAAATAGAAAAACAAACTCAGATAGCTGAAACAGAATATAGAATGTCACAGCTTGATTCCGAGCTTCTGGAACTCAGAGAACAGCTGCGGTCTGCTGAGGAACAGCTCGCAGCCAATGAAGCTGAACTCAATGCTCTTGCCGATGAGGACTCTGAGCAGAAAACCCAGCTGGAGACTGAGAACAGTATGCTGAACCAGAGAATAGCCGAGCTTCTCAATAAAATAGATTTGCTCAAGGCTGAGACTGACGCTCTTTCATAGCAGACCGGGCAGCATAAACAAAAGAAAGATAACATATACAAAAACTTTCAGACGGCGTATCCTTTGTGATGCGCCGTTTGTTATTTCATAAAAATTAATAAACCCTCTTGACATTTTGTGGATAAATATGGTATATTTGTATCAGAAGTTATTATTCCAACAGCTTCACTACTAATTTTAAGGAGGATTTATATCAATGAATGCAATCAAAAAATATGTGGCTGAGTTTATCGGTACATTTGTGCTCGTTCTCCTCGGCTGCGGAACTGCTATGCTCGTCGGCTGCGACGCTGTCAACGGCGGAGGCTATATCCTTACTGCTCTCGCTTTCGGTCTCGTTATCGTCGGCATGGCTTACTGTGTAGGAAATATCTCAGGCTGTCACATCAATCCGGCTGTTTCACTCGGAGTTCTCATCAGCGGAGGAATGACTGTAAGCGATTTCATCGGTTACATTGTTGCTCAGTGTGCAGGTGCCATCGCAGGCGCAGGCGTACTCAAGCTTATCTTTGACCTTGGCAATATTACTGATATGACAGGCGGTTACGGCGCCAACGGTCTTGCAGGCGTCGGCGACAGCGCTGCTGCAGGTCTTATTGTTGAGATTCTTCTCACATTCATCTTTGTAATGACTATTCTCGGAGTTACTTCCAAGAAGGCTGGTCACGGCTCTTTCGGCGGACTGGTTATCGGTCTTACACTTACTCTCGTTCACATCTTCGGAATCGGTCTTACAGGCACTTCCGTTAACCCTGCAAGAAGCATCGGTCCTGCTATTTTCGCAGGCGGAGACGCTCTCAGCTGCGTTTGGGTATTCATCGTAGGACCTCTCGTAGGTGCAGCTCTTGCAGCTATTGTCTACAAGTTTCTCAGCAGTGAATCAAAGAACTGATTCTTACATATTTCGGGGCGGCAGCTGCCGTCCCGTTTTTTGTTTCTGAGTGGAATTGCAATTATTGATTTTGCTTCAAAAAAGTGGTATAATATAAGCCAATGATACAATTCAGAGTAAACGCAAGCGTGATCAAGCGGCATACGGAAGCATCTAGGGTGTGTTGACACTAAACGAATAAGCGGATTTTTTAGCACAAATTTTGCACAGACAAGGCAAAAATCCGCAGGCGTGCTGACGCACTACAAGGATTTTTAACGCAGTATGTGTGAAATTTTGCAAAAAAGACGTGTGTTTG
>JAFTPG010000066.1 GCA_017463375.1 Ruminococcus sp.
GATATGCCAAAACGGCACATCAAGAACTGCCAAATCAGCACCCTAAAGGTACCTGAAGGAATGATACCTTGTTGTGCAATCGCACTCGGTCATTTCGATGGCAAGTACGACCTTCGTGAAATTCCCGAAAACCGTATCAAAACCGAATACGTAAAATAAGAGGTAGACAAATTGGAGTTTGTCGAACAAAATGCTTATATGAAAAGGTGCATACTAAACTTATATCAGCAGAAAAGTATGCACCTTTTTGTTAGCAACACACATGTCTTATATAGCCAAGTAAAATCAAGGCGTCGCGTAAATGCGGCGCCTTTGTTTTAACTATCGGATAACAGTTCTTTTCTTTTTGCACGTCTGACGCGGTTGATATGCCTTTCAAAATCACCGTTTGAAATGAGTTCCGCCAACACGAGCTGAATATAGGTCGGGACGGTACAGGAGTAAAACCCAAGCTTCGCATGAAAAACTTCTGCCAAATGCCAAGGCAAGACCATATATCCGACACGAAGAGACGGAGAAATCGTCTTAGAAAAAGTATTCATATAGATCACATTATCCTGCGGCGAGTGGGAGAACAGAGTTTCCTCCGGCTTCTTTGACACGGAAAATTCAGACTCGAAATCATCCTCAATGATATATCTTTCTCCTTGCTGCGCCCATCTGAGATACTCGTGACGCTTGGATGCCGATGCAGTAACACCACTGGGATAACTGCGATACGGGGAGATATGTAACACATCAGCCTTGCAGGAACGAAGTGCTGCGCTTTTAATACCGTCTTCCCCAAGCGGCAGCTTTTGCAAGCGGACATCGCAAGCACGGTATACCTGCTCGATCTTTTTGTAGGAAGGAGATTCAATGGTATAAACCCTGTTCCGACCCAGCAACTCTACAATGAGACTGTAAAGGTATTCCGAACCGGAGCCGATAATGATCTGCTCTGTTTCAGCAAGGATTCCTCTGCTTTGCGCCAGGTACAATCGGACTGCTTCCCGCAGTTCCATACAACCTGAATTGGGAGAACGCTGTAAAATATCTTCCTGTGAATCACTGATTACCTTTCGCATAGTCTTGGCAAAAACTGAGAAAGGAAAATCGAAATCCTTACTATTATGGTTTGATACGGTTGCTGTCGCACGCCGCTTTTCCGGAGCCGGAACGAAACCGTCATCGGTTCGGAAGATTACAAAGAATCCGCTGCGTTCCCTGGATTCGATATAGCCTTCATCGCAGAGCAGTGCATAGGCGTGCTCCACCGTTACGGTGCTTACACCTGTATCGGAAGATATCACTCGTTTCGAGGGAAGCTTGCTGTTTAGCGGATAAATGCCCTTTACGATATCATCTCGTACCTGAGTATAAAGCTGCAGATACGCCGGGGCTTTCGAGGCGACGTCAATTCTATATTTCATCTGGTGATATATTTTTCTCCTTTTCTGACTATTTTCATATCGTCAGTTTTATTATATACTATTTTCATAAATAAAGCAATAGGGGAATGAAAATATGATGAATAAGCTTTCTTTACTGGCAAAAGCCGTGTATAATGAAGAATCGTTATAAGAAAGAAGGGATAAAAATGAAAGTCAGAAATACTACACAAAGAATTGTTATGGCGGCACTGTTTGCTTCTCTTGCCTGCGTGGCAACTATGATCATTAAAATTCCATCACCCTTGAAGGGCTATATCAATCTTGGAGACTGCGTTGTCCTGCTTGCGGGTTGGATGCTCTCTCCGCTGTATGGCTTTTTGGCAGCGGGAATCGGTTCGGCACTTGCAGATCTGTTTTCCGGATATGTGGTGTACGCACCTGCTACATTCATCATCAAGGGAGTAATGGCGCTGACAGCTCTTTATGGGTTCAAGCTGTTACATAAGAGATTGGGAGATCTTCCGTCTAAAATAATAAGCGGAACAGCGGCAGAGATCATAATGATTTCAGGCTACTTCGTGTTTGAAGGTTTTATGTACGGATTCGGTCCTTCGGTAGTGAATATTCCTGCAAATGGAGTTCAGGGCATTGCCGGTCTTGTTCTTGGGATTGTACTGATAAAGATTTTCAACAAGGCTCGTTTTGATCAGTGAGATAAAACAGTGAAAGGCGTCGCATTACAGCGACGCCTTTAATATTCACATCAGCCTTGATAAATAAGGATTAACTTCACCGGCAAAATAAGCCGGTGAAGTATGGTTTTATGTCTTGACTGACGTGGACTCATTCCACATCTTTGCAAGTGTCTTGCTGTCTCCGGCAAACATATAGACGCCAAACCGATTGCCCGGCAGCTTATATTCCTCTGCCTTGCGGAATCGCTCCGGCAATCCGTGGGACGGACTCTCTACATACCAACAGTTTGGTGTTTCCCGCAGGATAGGGATACCTCCGCCCTTCCCGGTACAGCAAACCCTTTGCGGCGTAGCTCTTTCGGCAATGTGCAGCATGATCACATGGAGTTCGCTCACTTGCATCACAGTCCAAGTCCGGCAGTCCAGAGCTTCAAGTCTTCCTCTGAAACCTCAGCGCCGAGTTTCTTTCCATTATCTACGTTTGCACAGGTCAGCTCACGAATGCGCTGTGCTGTGTTGCCGATATCGCCGCTGCCGGCGGTACAGAACGGGATAATGCATTTGCCCTTAAAATCATAGGTTGTGAGGAAGGTGTCCACCACACTGGGTTCACGTCCCCACCAAATCGGGAATCCGACAAAGATAACGTCGTACTGAGCCATATCTTCTACCGTAGAGCAAACAGCGGGACGGCAGTCAAGGTCTTGCATCTCACGGGAACTTCTCGATTGCTCGTTCCTCCAATCAAGGTCTGCTTTGGTGTAGGGTGTTTCGGGGCAGATTTGGAACAGGTCTGCATCCTCTGCTTTGGCAAGCTTACGCGCAACCTTCTCGGTCACACCGCTTGCGGAAAAATACGCAACTAAAATCTTAGACATAATCGTTCCTCCGGATATTTATATTTTGAATTTATACGAAGCGATATATTCCGCCTCTGTTTTACAGGGAATATTCGGATCTGCGATCACAAACTCCGTGCAGATACCGAGTTCTTTTGCCATAAGCTCGAAGTGGCAAAGTGCGATGCCCATATCGATCTTTTGCATATCCGGCTTTCCGCCGCTGAAATTCTTGGAACGCTGCAGATAAAAATGTACCGCGTCATCCATCACAACCATTCGCCAGGGCTGTTTGTTTACCGCAGAGGGCGCAAGCCGCACCATTTCCAACGGTAAAAACAGTTTGCCTGCTGCCTCGGATGTCAACGTCTGCTCAAAGCCGTTCCAATATACGACATCCTCAAAACAGAGCCTTTCATCTGCTTTAACGCCCTTGCGCATCATACTCTCCCGCAGGGACATTTTCTTTGCAGGATATCCCAGAGGACTTACACAGGGCATTACTTCATCCTCGCCAAGCTCCATTGCCCTTTCAAAAGCGCCTCTGTCCATCGTTCCGCCGATCCATACGGTGCCAATCCCAAGGGACTGCGCGTAAAGCACCAGCTTTTCGAAGGAATATCCGAAAGCCACGTTCATGTCGGGTGCGTCTTTCATTTTTGCTCCGATATACAGATTTGTGCCAACCACCACCGGACAGCCCATCTTCTCAAGCAGCTTAAACTCTACGGGAAGACCGTAGGGATTATCAATAGTCTCTATAAAGGAGCACAGCTTTTCTTTATCTTCTGCGGTCAAGGTCCTTCCATCAAAGGTTCGGAAGCTCCGCCTTTCACGGACGAGTCTTTCAATATTATCCATTCTTCTTTCCTCTTTCAATAATTTGTTCTACCTGTTCCTTCTGCTCAAACAGCACACACCCGCCTACGTGCTCACCCGTCAGGATACTCTCACTCTGCAACGTGCGGAAAAGTTCGGATTTTAATGCTTCTCTGAGGGATGTGTCTCTGACATTAATATCCGAATAAGGCGAGAAAGGACAGGGCTCTGCGCCGCCGTGAGAATTGATATGGAAGAAGCCTCGGCCTGCTGCAAGACACCCGCCCGAACTCTTTTCATCGCCCGGGAATGATACGAAAATCATCTCAGGGTAAGTTTCACGCAGAGTTGCCATCTGCTTTTCCATATTGGTTCGTTCTTCATCGGTGGGCGCCAGGTCAGCCGTCGATGCGCTGACGGGAACGTATTCAACATAGAATACAACCTTGCAACCTCGACTGTTCAGATCCTCTATAAAATCCTTTGAGAGCACCTCGCATAAATTTTCACGGGTAACGGTAACCGAGGCACCGAAAATCAGATGATTCTTTTGCATCCGCTCCATCCCGTCAGTCAGCATTTGATACACACCTTCGCCACGGCGAGAATCTGTATTTTCACGATGACCTTCAATACTGAACACGGGAACAAGGTTGCGGTGCTTTTCAAACAGATCAATATAACTTTCGTCGATCATCGTTCCGTTGGTGAAGATTGGAAACAGGATTTCGGGAACACCGCCTGCAGCCTCGATTACGTCACGGCGGATCATCGGCTCACCACCGGCAAGAAGAATGAAGCTGATGCCCAAGTCTTTTGCCTCGTTAAATATCTTCAGCCATGCCTTATCGCTAAGCTGTGCTACCGGCGAGGAATCACTGCAGGCATTGTTATGGCGGGAATAGCAGCCTGCACAGTGAAGGTTACAGCTACTCGTAATGCTTGCGATCAGAAACGGCGGAATGTGCTCACCGTTATTCTCAAGCTCTGTACGTATTTTGGCAGCCTCCTTTACACTGTGGCTGTACCTTAGCATAAACGCACTTTCTTTCGGGTCTTTGAGAGTTGCACGAAGAATGTTTTTCACCAGATTTTCTACCCCGTTTGTGAGGTATTGGGCAAGATCAAAGGATTCCAAAATAAAAATTTCCTCCAAACTCTTAATTTGCTCTTTACTCCGTAAAACTTATCTGTTATAATTATAATACAATACAGTATACATGTCAATTACGCAAAATATTGTGAGCAGGTAAGAAAAATGTGAGTTGAATGGAGGAATTACATATGTCACATAAACATAACTGTCCTTGTACCGAGGCATGTCCGCTTCAGCGCGCAATGAAGATGATCGGAGGAAAATGGAAGCTGGTCATTCTGTGCTCGTTGGGGGTGGACGGGCCTGTCCGCTATAACGATCTGAAGCGTAAGATCGGCGGCATTTCCAACACGATGCTCGCCAAGTCCCTGCAGGAGTTGGAAGCCGACGGTCTTGTTCACCGTTCCGAATATTTGGAAGTGCCGATCCGTGTGGAATACGAAGCCACCGACAAAGCAAAGGAACTCGGTCCCATCCTTATCCCGCTTGCACAGTGGGCTGTTAAGACCGATACGGCAGATGCAAAATGAAACAACCCTCGTTCCGGATATGGAGCGAGGGTATTTCTATCATTATTCATTCACATTAAGGGCACTGCATGTTGTTGTGCCTTTCTTTATTATCTGATAGCATCCTTCATTGACTTTACATACTCGCCTATATACTTCGGTGCGTCCTTGCCGTGCTTTTCAAGCAGCTTTATAATCGCCGAGCCGACGATAGCACCGTCGGAAATATCCGCCATCCTCGAAGCCTGTTCGGGCGTTGAGATGCCGAAGCCTATAGCGCAGGGAACATCGGTATTCTCGCGTACTGTAGTTTTGTCAATGATGTGAGACTAAAAAAGCAAAAATAAAAGTAACGAGTATAGTTAAATGCTTTTGCAGTCGAAAGGAGGGGCGAAGCCCCGAGTGGAGACTGCAAAAGCGGCGCGGTCAAGTACAGGAGTTTTTCA
>JAFTPG010000002.1 GCA_017463375.1 Ruminococcus sp.
CTCTCAAAAAGTGCTGAAATCCTCAATGGCGTAAGTTCGAATCCTGTTCCATAGCGTTTTTTCTCGAAAAACATCCACGGTTTCACCCTGAAAATTTTTGGCGTTCGGGTAGCAAAAAAGCCCGAATAATCGGGCTTTTCGTGCTAGTGATCTAAATTGGTTCACCTAAATGGTCTGAGTGACGGGACTTGAACCCACGGCCTCTACCACCCCAAGGTAGCGCGCTACCAACTGCGCCACACCCAGACGAATACGGGGTATTTTGTGGAGTTTCACACTTGCTGTGCACTCAACGAAATATATTATAATACAGATTTCAAGAATTGTCAAGCGATTTCCAGAAAAAAATCTCTTATTTTCGTTAGATTCTACTAACTTAAAGACTTTCCCTCTATTCTGCGCTCTTTTCCATTTCACGGAAATCAATTTTTAAAGCAGCCCCTACATCTCGTCCTTTATTTGTAGGGGCGCATTCCGTGCGCCCGTCTAATAATATTGCGATGATGTTCAAAAATTCTGGTTTGGTGGTTTGAGCGCACAGAATGTCCCTGCATAATGCCTTTAAAATTGATTTCCGTGTTGCCATTTTCAAAATCATTGACATTATCTTTCTGCAATGCTATAATCATATTGTATGATACCGATTATATAATTTTAATATAATTTCACACGAATTTTTGTGCAGATAAAAATTGCATTTCCTCTTTTTTTGTAAGAGAAAATATGGTATAATAAACGCAGAGCATTTATTATATATCTATTTTAATTGTCCTCGCAGATGCACAAATCAAAGATTTGCTCCCTGCGGATCGGACAACTATACCATGCCCTTGCGGTAATGGTATACTATATGTGTGCTCCGTCTGCGCTCCTGCAGCAGATCAGAGCGTATTATCTAATTTTATTTTAATATTCTATTTTTACTGGAGATTTTTATGGCAAACAATTCTTTTATCAACGCTAAAAAAACTGCTTTAAAAAAGTATTTCAGCAGAATGAATGAAATGCAGCAGGAAGCTGTCTTTTCTGTGAATGGTCCCCTTCTCGTTCTCGCAGGTGCCGGCAGCGGAAAAACTACCGTAATCGTCAACCGTATTGCTAATATCATTAATTTCGGCAATGCTTTCTATGACGATTCCTATGAGGGCAGTGACGCTGAAACTGCTTTTCTCAATGACTACGCTGAAGGCAAAACTGACGACTTTGAATACCTCAGGGATATCGCTGCTGTCAACCCTGTAAAGCCTTGGAATATCCTTGCTATTACTTTCACTAACAAGGCTGCTGCGGAGCTGAGAGAGCGTCTTGCGGCTATGCTCGGTGAGGAAGCTCTCAATATTCATGCCGCTACCTTTCACTCTGCCTGCGTACGAATTCTCAGACGTGAAATACAGTGTCTGGGCTATTCAAGCGATTTCACTATCTATGACTCTGATGACAGTCAGCGCATGATCAAGAATATTATGGCTGAATCCGATGTTTCCGAGAAGCAGTTTGCTCCCCGTGCGGTTCTCAGCGAGATCAGCTTCGCTAAGGATAGAATGCTTACTCCCGAGATGCTCCTTGAAAATGCAGGTCATGACTATCGCAAAAAGGTCATCGCTAAGCTTTATGCGCTTTACCAGAATAGAATGAAAGCTGCCAATGCTCTTGACTTTGATGATATTCTTCTCCTTACAGTTAACATTTTTGAGCAGTTCCCCGAAATTCTTGAAAAATATCAGAACCGCTACAAATATATCCTCGTTGACGAGTATCAGGATACCAACCACGTTCAGTTCCGTCTCGTTTCTCTCCTGTCAGCGGCTCACGGCAATATCTGCGTTGTCGGCGACGACGACCAGAGTATCTATAAATTCCGTGGTGCAAATATCGAAAATATACTCGGATTTGAAAATCAGTTCAGCGGAGCTAAGGTCATTCGTCTTGAACAGAATTACCGCTCAACTCAGACGATTCTCGACGCTGCCAATTCCGTTATCAGCCATAATCACGGACGTAAAGAGAAATCTCTCTGGACAAGCGGCGATAAGGGAGATAAAATCTACTGGTACAAGGCTAACGACGAAACAGATGAAGCCGGATTCATTGCTGATACTATCCTCGAGTCCTATAAAAAGACCGGAAAATATTCCAATAATGCAGTCCTCTACAGAATGAACGCTCAGTCAAACTCTGTCGAGAGAGTTTTCGTCAGAAGCGGTATCCCCTATCGTGTTTACGGCGGTATGCGATTCTATGACCGCAAGGAAATCAAGGATATTACTGCGTATCTCAGCGTTATTAATAATCCGTTCGACGTTCTCAGGTTCGAGCGTATAGTCAATGAGCCTAAGAGAGGTATCGGTGACTCTACCCTCAATCTTATCAGGGATATCAGCCGTGATCTGCGTATTTCTCCCCTCGAGGTAATGCAGAACTGTACTGACTATCCCCTGCTTTCCAAGAAAACTTCTGCTCTGAAAAACGCTGCGGCTATCTTTACGGAGCTTATTGAAAAGTCTCAGGAGCTTCCTCTTGATGAGTTTCTGGATGAGCTTCTCGATAAGACCGGCTATGCGGCTTATCTTAAAACTCTCGGCGACGAGGGAGTCACCCGCACTGAGAATATCGACGAGCTTCGTTCAACTATCGTGGCTTATATGAAAGAGGCTGAGGAGCCTTCACTAAGCGGTTTCCTTGAGGAGGTCGCTCTCTATACCGAGGCTGACCGTGATGACGGCTCCGATGACAAGGTCACTCTTATGACAGTGCATTCCGCTAAGGGTCTGGAGTTTGACAATATCTTCGCTATCGGTCTTGAGGACGGTATTTTCCCAAGCTCCCGCTCGTTTGACAGCGAGGAGGATCTCGAGGAGGAAAGACGTCTCGCTTATGTTGCTATAACCCGTGCTAAAAAGAAGCTCTATGTCACAAGCGCAAGACAGCGTCTGCTCTACGGTCAGACCCAGCATAATGTCACCTCCCGCTTTATCCGTGAGATCGGCAGCGAGCTTATTGAAAAGCATGATAATACTGCTTCTGCAAAAAACTCTTCCTCCAAAGAAGGAGTTACTGCGGTTCATTCCGCTACGCTCCAGCAGCAGCTCGCCCGTAATAAAATGCTCGCAGGCTCAGCTCCCAAAAGCTCTGCCGAGTACTCTGCCGGCGAGAAGGTCGCTCATAATATCTTCGGCGAGGGTACTATCCTCTCGGTCAAGAAAATGGCTAACGACGCTATGCTTGAAATCGCTTTCGATAAGGTCGGAACTAAAAAAATTATGGCGAATTTCGCTAAGCTCCGCAAATTATAATCAATGCTTCCGAATATTCACAATAATACTACTATTACCAAAGGAGAATTCCAAATGAGAAAAACTAAAATTGTTTGCACGATAGGTCCCGCAACCGACAATGAGGATATCATGCGTGAGCTGATGATCTCCGGTATGAACGTTGCACGCTTCAATTTCTCGCACGGTGACTACGAAACTCATAAAAAACGCTTCGAAATGGTTAAAAAGCTCCGTGAAGAACTTGATCTGCCCATCGCTACTCTGCTCGATACTAAGGGTCCTGAAATCAGACTCGGCAGATTTGTTGACGATAAGCCCGTTGAGATCTTCGACGGCGATGTTTACGTTCTGACTACTGAGGATATCCCCTGTACAGATAAAATCGGAAGCATCAGCTTTAAGAATCTCCCTAAGGATGTGGGAATCGGCACAAGAATCCTTATCAATGACGGCGTTATTGAGCTGATTGCTGAAAAGGTAAGCGCTAAGGAGATCACCTGCCGTATCATCCACGGCGGTATTCTCTCCAACAATAAGGGTATCAATGTTCCCGGCGTCAAGCTCTCCATGCCGTATCTCAGCGAAAATGATATGAATGACCTCGAATTCGGCGCTAAAACAGGCTTCGACTTTATCGCTGCAAGCTTCGTCCGTACTGCTGCCGATATCAATTATCTCAGAAAATTCACTAAGAGCCTCGGTTGGTTCGATGTACGCATTATCGCTAAAATCGAGAATATCGACGGCGTTGAGAATATCGACGAGATCCTTGAAGCTGCTGACGGTATCATGGTCGCAAGAGGTGATATGGGTGTTGAGATTCCCTTTGAGAAAATTCCTGCTATCCAGAAGGAGCTTATTCAGAAGGGCTACAATGCCGGAAAACAGGTCATCACTGCTACTCAGATGCTCGAATCAATGATCAGTAATCCCCGTCCTACCCGTGCTGAGATCACTGACGTTGCAAACGCTATCTACGACGGTACAAGCGCTATTATGCTCTCGGGCGAGACTGCTGCCGGTGCGTATCCTGTCGAGGCTGTCAAGACTATGGCTCTCATCGCTGAGACTACTGAAAAGGATATCGACTATAAGGGTAATTTCTCTGCAAGACGTACTCAGATCAACAGCAGCGTTGCTGAGGCTATCGCTCACGCAACAGTTACTACTGCTCACGACCTCAATGCCAAGGCTATCATTACTGTTTCGCTCTGCGGTCAGACTGCAAGACTTATCTCAAAGTATCGTCCCGTCTGTCCCATTATCGGCTGCACTATGAGCGATGTTGTCTGCCGTCAGATGAATATGAGCTGGGGAGTTCTCCCGTTTATCATCGACGAGAAAACAAATACTGACGACCTCTTTGATACAGCTGTTGAAACTGCTGAAAAACGCACTCTTGTTGAGGACGGAGACCTGGTTGCTATTACGGCAGGAGTTCCTCTCGGAGTTTCGGGTACTACCAATCTCATGAAGGTTGAGAGGATCGGAAGAAAAACTACTCGCTGAATCCCGGAAAATTCCCACGCGGACAGCCGCAGTGGCTGTTCCTGTAATATGTACTTTACTTTTTGATTGAAAATGTATGGGTGTAGGGGGCGGCGTCCTCGACGCCCCACTGCCAATTAATTATTGGGACGTCGAGGACGCCGTCCCTTACAAATTGTAATTCGAAAAAATAAAATTTAAGTAGTTACAAGGTAGTTTCTGGATCATTATTTTAGACTGAAAGGCTGTGCAGCTCATTACTGCACAGCCTTTTTTCCAAGTGAACCGCCGGAAGCAGGATCGCATGAAATAAGCATTATTCGCCTAATAAAGCCTTCATGTCCTCCTCAGGAACAGTGATCGGTGATATGCCATAATTCTCCGCAAGAAAACTGAGAACATCGGGAGATATAAACGCCGGCAGAGACGGTCCCAAGCGAATATTCTTAATGCCAAGATGAAGCAGCGTAAGCAGAATACAAACTGCCTTCTGCTCATACCACGACAGCACATAGGACAGCGGCAGTTCATTTACTCCGCAGCCAAATGCCTCCGCAAGAGCTGTCGCAACCTTGATTGCTCCATAAGCGTCATTGCACTGTCCCATATCCATGATGCGCGGGAATCCTCCGATTTCGCCTGAAGCAAGGTCGTTAAAACGGAACTTTCCGCAGCCAAGCGTAAGTACGATCGTATCAGGGGGAGTCTGCTTTACAAATTCAGCATAATAGCTTCTGCCTGATTTTGCACCGTCACAGCCTCCGACTAAGAAGAAATGCCGGATAGCTCCCGATTTTACTGCTTCCACTACCTTGTCGGCAGCTGAAAGAATTGCATTATGTCCGAAACCGGTCGTCAGCTGCATTCCGCCGTTTGCGCCTGTGAATGTAACATCCTCAGCAAATCCGCCAAGTGCAAGCGCTTTCTCAATAACAGGAGTGAAATCCTTATCCTCGCCGATATGGATCGTATCAGGGAATGTCACTGTCTCTGCTGTGAACACTCTGTCCGAATAGCTCGGCTTTGGCGGCATAATGCAGTTAGTCGTGAAGAGAATGGACGCCGGAAGATCTGCAAACTCCTTCTGCTGATTATGCCATGCCGTACCGAAATGTCCCTTGAGATGCGGATATGCCTTCAGCTTAGGATAAGCATGGGCAGGCAGCATTTCACCATGAGTATAAATATTGATTCCCTTGCCACTGGTCTGCTCCAGAAGCAGATGTAAATCTCTCAGGTCATGTCCGGATACTATAATAAACGGTCCCTTTTCAATGGTAAGCGAAACCTTAGTCGGTTCAGGATCGCCATAGGCTGAGGTATTCGCTCTGTCAAGAAGCTCCATACATCTGAGGTTTACCTCCCCTACCTTCATCACAACAGGGAGAAGCTCCTCCATAGTCAGCTCAAGTCCGATTTTGAAAAGACCTTCGATGATAAAATTATTCACTTCATCATCAATAAAGCCCAGCACCATTGCGTGGTATGCATAGGCTGCCATTCCTCTTAAACCGAACAGTATCAGCGATTTCAAGGAGCGTATATTCTCCTCTGCATTCCATAGCTCGTTCATGTCAAAATCGTTATGTCCGCCGCAGCCGCACACTGACAGAATACGCTCTTTTTCCCGATGCACAGCGTCTGTCTGACATTTAACCGCTGCATTATCAAAGCTGACGTTTGTGAGCGTTGTAAAAAGTCCTTCAATAAAAAGTCTGTATGTGCTGCTGCTCAGGAGGTGATCTTTGCCGCAGACAGAGCCTGCAAGACCGATAAGCGCACCTGTCAGTTCGTCCTGTAATTTGGCAGTATCGGATTTTTTACCGCAGACTCCGGCATTTCCTGTACAGCCTCCGCACGCTGTCTGTTCACATTGATAACAAAACATTTTCTTTTCCATAATTAACTCCTTTTCATCAGCGAGCTGTCTGCACGCTTGATTTGACTCTATTATAATACAAGTCACGCTGATAGTCTGTTGAAATTTCAACAAACAAAGCAATTTTGCTCAAGAAGTATCTGGAAATGCCGATCATATTGGTTCCTGCGGTTTAAGCAGCTGATCTGTTCATCAGCTTATTCAAACGGATCAAACGTCTTGTCTGCCGCAGCTGCCGGATACAGAACAAGCGTATTTTCCACGGTATTCACACAACCGAGAAATATTTCCTCTGCATTGTGAAAGCCCTGTTTCTTCAGCTGCTTTTCCAGCCAGATTATATTGTTTCCTGTTTTTTTCAGGTTCTCCTCATTGATATTTCCATCAAGAATCACATTAACAAGCAGCTCCTGCTGTACAGGTTCAAGTTTCATATCAGATGGCTCCAGCGGTCGGTTCCCCTCAACAGGCAGAATGCTTAGCGAACCGTTATACTCGAACACCGCAGTCCGTATCTGCGACAAATCAAAATACCCCTGATTGCGGCAGTGAGTGAGAAAATCGCTTATGTCAATTCTTGCCTTTTTCAGATTATTGCGGTAAAGCTTACCCTTATCAAACAGTATCAGCGGTCTGCCGATAATGATTTTCCGCATGTGAGTGGACTTTCCTGTAATAACAGAAACGAGATATGCACTGACGGCGTAAACAGCTAATGCGATCAGCGCTCGTTCCGGATTTTCCAGCTCTGTTGCAAATTCCGCTGCAATCGAACCAATGGTAATTCCGATGATATAATCGAACATACTCAGCTGGGACACCTGCTTGTTTCCCATGAGCTTTGTCAGCAAAAATAATGTTATGACGCTTCCCACAGAGGTCAGCGCCACTTGCAATAATTCCATAGCAGTACCTCCTTTTATATAGAATGCGCTGTTGCGGCTGGAATATACGACCTGTTCGATCTGATACAAAAATCGCCTCCCGAATGCAATGGGAGGCGATTTTTTGTATTGTTTTTTATATATAATGATACTTCTTCCGCTTGCCGATCACGAACAGCACTGTTACCGCGGCTGCAACAAATTCTGCGGCGACAATGGAAAACCAGATACCGTCGATTCCAAGGAACTTAGGGAAAATCAGGACTGCGGCGATCTGGAATACCAACGTTCTCAGGAAGGAGATCAGCGCAGAGGTCAGACCGTCATTGAGCGCAGTAAAAAACGATGATCCGAAAATTGCTGCTCCCGCAAACAGGAAGGAAAAAGAGAAAATCAAAAATGCTCTGAGCGTTAAGTCCATCAGGGCTTCATCATATCCTACAAAGATGTCTGCAAGCGGTCTTGCAAGAAGCTCTGCAAGCAGAAGCATACAAACCGAGAAAATGCCGATGATGACTATGCTTTTCTTCAGCAGATTTTTCAGCTCAGCATGATTTCTTGCGCCAAAATGATACCCTGTGACAGGCGCAGTTCCGACAGAATAGCCTATGAATGCTGCAAGGAAGATCATATTGACATACATCAGTACGCCATAAGCGGCAACGCCGTCCTCGCCTGCGTATTTCATCAGCTGTGCATTATAGAGCATACTCACAATGGACATGGAAATATTGCTCATCAGTTCAGAAGAGCCGTTCGTACAGGTTTTTATCAGTGCTTTGCCGTCAAAGCTTGTCCTGGTCAGACGAAGCAGACTGGAATTTTTCCGTGAGAAGTAAATCAGCGGTGCAAGTCCTCCAACCGCCTGACTGATTGCCGTTGCGGCGGCAGCTCCTGCAAGTCCGAGCGGAAATACTGCTACAAGCAATGCGTCCAGTACCATGTTTGTGACTCCGGCAGCAACCGTGAAAACGAGTCCAAGCTGCGGTTTTTCCGCCGTTACAAAGAAGCTCTGGAATTCAAACTGCAGAATATAGGCAGGCAGAGCGATCAGGATAATTCTGCCGTAAATTACGCAGTTGTCAAGAAGCTCTCCGTCAGCGCCAAGGAGCGAGGCAATAGGCCGGATGAAAATGATTCCAAGTACGGCAATGACAATACCGCACACAGCCGAGGTATAGATCAGAAGAGAAAACAGCCTCTTTGCCTTTTCATGATCGCCCTCCCCCATCGTTTTGGAGATCAATGCACTGCCGCCTGTGCCGAACATGAAGCCGATCGCACCGAGAATCATCAGAAACGGCATGATGAAATTGACGGCGGCAAACGGCGTCTTTCCCACATAGTTCGACACGAAAAATCCGTCTACTACACCATAAATGGATGTAAAAATCATCATGACAATTGAGGGCAATGTAAAATGCAGAAGCTTCTTATAGGAAAAATGCTCTGAAAGCTGGATATTCATTTATTCATTCCTCCCAAAATAGTTCTTCACAAATTCAGCAATCAGCGGAGCAAGCTCCCTGATCTCTGAACCTGTTGTATTGACGCAAAGGTGATATCCGGATTTTTCTCCCCATTCCGCACCAGAAACGATCGAATGACACTCCCTGCGGCTGCGGTCGATGCGTTTTATCTCCTTTTTCAATTCTGAATCTGTTACAGACTTATCCATACTGCGTTCCCGGCAGCGCCTGATCTTATCCTCCATATCCGCATAAACAAAGAGATTATAAGGCTTGTGATCAGCAAGGATCACGTCTGCGCTCCTTCCTACGATGACAAAATCCCTGTCCTTTGCAGCAATCTCCCTGATGATGCGGTGCTGCTGGGCAAGCAGTGCTGCGGCACCTGTTCCCCCTGCACGGTAAGTAAACGTCCTGCCAAAGGTGACAGGAAAATTCCTTATCAAGCCGCTGTTCAGTGTGGACTCTATGTATCCCTGTCAAGGTAGGTTTTCTCTGCGATGGCAGTGAGTATTTCACGATCATAATAGTCCATTCCCAGCAGATCGGCAAGCCGTTTGCCGATCTCACGTCCACCGCTGCCAAACTCACGGCTCACTGTAATAATCTTCATAATATCCTCCTCTATAGCTGTGCTGCTTTTTCTTTAAGTTCATTGAGAAACCGGTTTGTCAGGTCAAGATACAGCTTTCGTTCCGTCTCTGTCCACGAATCAAAAACCTCGTTCTCCATCCGGATGACGCGGATAACGGTATTCCCGGCAAAGACTTTTCCTTTTTCAGTAAGATGAACGCTCTTTTTTCTGCCATCTATGTTTTCAAGACAGACTATTCCCTCATGTTCCAGCTTGCGAAGCGCAGAATTAATGGTCTGCTTGCTGATTCCGGATAAGCGGCAGATATCACTTAGCAAACAGCTTTCTCCGCAGTTACAGATCGTATAAAGTATCAGCATGGCACTGTCGGACAGCCCGAGCTTCAGTGCTGTCTCATGATAAACAGCATTGATCTCCGATGTCAGATGATTAAAGCGTTTCATGTCCTTTGTTGCATAACTTTCCATTGCACACCTCCATTGTACGAAATCATACTTTTGTATTATAGTACGATTTCATACATTTGTCAAGAGGTTGAGTCGATTTCTCATTAAAACAATAGAATGCACTCTCTTTTGTGTTGTAAACAGACTTTGTCAACACACCCTAATAACAGCTGCAATAACGAAAACAGCCGGACAGTCAATCAGACTCATAATGGTCCGAAAGCACTGTCAGGGCTGGAGATTTATAGGCAGACAAAAACGCTTTAAAGATGTAAAAAAGGGACTGCATGGACAGTCCCTTGATGTTATTTATATAACCGCCGTAATCATTGTGATAACTGCAAGAACCATCATAGCGATACTTGCCACAAGAAACCATTTCACCCGATTTTTAGAAATGCTTCTTCTGGTAATTAGTTCTGCATCATCAATATCTACAAGGGGATTCCCATTCTCCATAAATGCATAGAGAATCTTGACAGTGTCATCCTCATGATATTTACGATGTGTTACAGCATAGTAGGTTGAGTGGGCAGTATATTGCTTCACACCATCTGAAAATGCAATGACATAATAGGTGTCACGACCATCCTCATGAATCCACTTGACTACCTTGCCAGTGCCAGGTTTTCTTTCGTAATCATCTTCATAGGAGGACGCTTTCTTCATGAACAGATAAATTCCAAATATCACAACGGATACTCCTGCCATAATAACAGCACTAACCATATAGTTACGCCTTCCCTTTTTCTGTACAAGAGGTATCGCTGATATTCCATCCGGCAGCTTCATCAAGCTGCAAAAAACGTTCATCGCCAAGTACCTCTGCAAGGCTTTCGGGCAGGATCTTAAATCCGACAAGACGGCTGCCCTTATATTTCAGTCTGACCGTTACCTGCTTTCCAGCAGTATCCTTCAGTCGCTCGATCATCTGCTCATAATCACCATTATCGTACATGTGCGGATTCTTCAGAAAATGGCTTGAATAAAGATATTTCTGCTCCCCATCAATGATGCCATAGGCTTCAATGTCAATGCAGCCCGCCTCAAGATATTCCGCATATTCCTCACTATAGCAGTCATGAATAAACGGAAGGGAAACTTCCTTGTATGTTGGTTTTGAAAAAAATGACATATTCTGTCGCCTCCGTAAAAATCAGATTATTATTATTTTCCTAACTGCTGGGCAATAAGCATTACAAGCGGTATACCGAACATTACAGCAATGATTCCGAAAAGAATCATATAATCCCTTTTATCTTTCTCCTTGTCAGTTTTTGTGTAATGTCCGCTGCTGTACCGGGCAAGCTCGTTCTTGCAGTGTTGAGAGACTGCTTTTTGATTCAGCACACCACGCTCATGCATTTGGAGAAGATATCCAGCCAACTGCTGGACACCCTGATGCGTGATCGACAAATCTATCTTCTTTCCTTTTGCACTGATGTGCAGATAAAAGCTGTAACCACGTTTACTGCTGTAGCTTTTATCACAGGTAACTTTCTCGATTTCAGAAGCATCAAATTCGTATTTCTTTCCTGCTTTGGTTCTTACTTTGAAATTTGTACCGCTTACATCTATTCGGAAATTATTTTTTATAACCACATATACAATAAAAAGTGCCGTAATCATAATTGCAATTATAATATAAAAAGCTTTGGGCATTAAAAATGCGCCGACACAGCATAATACGGCAAAAATTGCAAGACATGACATTCCAAGAATCTCATCGCTCTTTTTAGCATATTTTGACCGCACCGTGAAATTATTCTGATTTGTGTCCATTTTTATACTTCTCCTCTGAGATATAACTGTGTTTTTGCAAGTAATATTTTACCATATCCACCCGAAAAAGTCAATCTACAGAAAGGCAGTGTTTCCCATGTTCTTCACCCTAATCCTCGAAAACCGATCCGGCAACCGAATCAAAAAAATAGCCGGACAGTGAATCAGACTCATAATTGTCCGAAAGCACTGCACGGCTGGTGATTTATGGGGTGACAGGGATGCGGTCAAAGAATAGATTTACCTTTGGCTAACGATTCGTACTCTTCAATGCTTATTTCTTTTGCAATTTCTGTCGGATAACCGATACAAGTAAAGCCTAAGCTGTAAGCTTTCTCTATATCATCCGAAGAAGTAATCATAATTAAAGGTCTGCTGTCCCCTATTATGTAGCTTTTGAACACCCTGCATTTCATCCCGAAGCAGTCCGCAATAAAGTGATCCATAATTTTCTCTTTTCTTATACACAAGCGTCTTATTGCTGTTTGTGTGTCTCTATGTACTTTTTATATGACGCATCAATGCGTATCTTCAAAGCGTTATAATCATTAACATCAGAAATGAAGCTGTAGCAGGGAGCATTGATTTCATTGCAAGGACAGGTTTCCGCATAATCTTTGAAGAATTCTTTTTCATAATACTCTGTAACAAATTCAAGGACATTGCTGTTTACATCCTCATCCCAGAATTTGCCATCTAAAACAAGCATTAAGTATTCAGAACCAGTCATAAGTCCATCACGAACTTTCTGGCAGGCTTGTTCATCAGCCTCTTCTCCTTGAAGATTATTATCAATCAACCATTTTATAAAAAGCCCAATATGGTTAGAAGCTAACAGCCATATATCGTTGATCTGTTGTTGTGTAAATTCGCCTGTAATACCGTGTGTTTCCTTATACAGCTTCGCTGCACTTTCCCAGTGCCAATCCGCTCTGTCAATAGCCATATTTGCCTCCAGAAAATCAAATTTACCGTCTTGTGCGGTTTTCTATATTATACCACATCCACCTGTGAAAGTCAATCAGCGGGAAAATAGCGAATTCTCCCTCATATTGCAATAAAAAGTAGCATCACCCGGACGCTCCTTTTTGGTTATGATGATTTATTCTTCATCTTTTCTTCTGCTCTTTGCCATTGCAAATGCACCGAAGAGTACCATTGTCCCAGCTGCGAGCATGATGTAGTCGTACACTACAGGATAACCCGTCTGCGGAAGAGTTGTTGTAGTAGATGTAGTTGTTTCTGTCGGTGTAGTATTTGCAGAAGTTGTCGTTTCAGATGCAGTAGTGGTCGTTGTAGATGTTGTTGTCTCTGAACCGTCTCCATCCGTTGTGGTTGTTGTAGTAGATGTCGTTGTTTCTGAACCGTCTCCATCTGTTGTGGTTGTTGTAGTAGATGTCGTGGTTTCTGAACCGTCTCCATCTGCCGTGGTTGTTGTAGTAGATGTTGTTGTTTCTGAACCGTCTCCATCCGTTGTGGTTGTTGTTGTGGATGTTGTTGTCAGTTCTGTAGTGGTTGTAGAAGTTGTAGTTTCAGATGTTGTTATTGCAGAAGTTGTAGTTTCAGGTGTTGTTGTAGTAGTATTTTCAGTACTGCTTGTTGTCGCTGCACTTGTAGTAGTTGCGCTTGTTGTCGTAGTCGTTGCGGAAGTTGTGGTTGTTGTTTTCGGAACTGTAGTTGTTGTGCCGGTTGTAGTAGTACTTGTTTTACTTGTTGTTGTCGATATTGTAGTAGTTGTAGCCGCAGTTGTTGTACTTGCTGCCGTTGTAGTAGTTGTGGTGCTTGTTGCAGTTGTTGTTGTAGTTGTAGTAGTTGCCTGAGCCTCCACAACAGCTGTACCTGTTACGATTTCATAATTGTCAGTATCATCAGGAGTGAACTGCCATTCAAGCTCGTTTACACCATCTGACAGACCATTTGCAAGCTCTGTCAGCCATTCAATAACACCGCTGATCTCGCTCTCATAGTCGATTTCAGGAAGTGCGTCGCCCACTGTGTACTCGCCTTCGGGAATGATAGGAGTTACTTCGGGTTCTGCTTTATCAATAGTGAAATTCACTGTCACTTCACCAACAAAGAAGGAGTTTGCAGTGATCGTTGCAGAAGCTGTACCTGCGTTGATGTTATTCTCGTAGGAAACGGTGTAATCCTCATCCTGTACAAGTGTATATTCGCCGCAGATCACTTCAACAGCCGGTTCAATTGCCTCGCCTGTGTAGGTCTGGTTTGCAATTGCCTGAACCATATCCTCTGTCAGCGTGCATGAAACAGGAACAAGTGTAAATAACACAGTGCTGCCGTCGCCGAGGTCATAGGTATAGGTTACGCTCTGTGCCAGGTCTTTAACTGTCAGAGTGCTGCCGTCAGCAGTGGCATTTGTCCATTCGGACGCCTTTGTCACATCAAAGCCCTCGGGTAATGATGTAAGGTCGAATGAACCGTCGATAAGGTCGATTTCATAGCTGTTGTTGAGACAATCCAGATATTCCAATACCTCATTCTTGCTCATGTCAAGGCTTGTAAGCTGGTTTTCATTGCAGAACAGATATTTCAGTAACGTGTTATTGCTCACATTAAGGCTTGCAAGCTGGTTGCCGGAGCAGTTCAGATATTCCAGTAACGTGTTATTGCTCACATCAAGGCTTGTAAGCTGGTTGTCGGAGCATTCCAGATATGTCAGTGCCTCATTCTTGCTCACATTAAGGCTTGTAAGCTGGTTGCCGGAGCAGCCCAGCAATATCAGTGCCGCATTCTTGCTAACATCAAGGCTTGTAATTCCGATGTTGCAGCAGGTCAGATCCGTCAGTGCTTTATTATTGCTCACTTCAAGGCTGGTAAGCGGGTTGTTGTCGCAGTTCAGCTGAGTCAGTTCCGTATTCTTGCTAACGTCAAGGCTTGTAAGCTGGTTGTTGTAGCATAACAGCTCTGTCAGTTCCGTATTCTTGCTCACATCAAGGCTTGTAAGCTGGTTGCCGGAGCAGGACAGTTCAGTCAGTGACACATTCTTGCTCACGTCAAGACTTGTAAGCTGGTTGTTGGAGCAGCACAGAGTACTCAGTGCCGTGAAATGCTCCACGCCTGTGAGATCAGTGATGCCCTTGCCGGTAACATCGATCTGCGTCACTGCCGCAATTTCCTCAGCAGTCAGAAAATTATCATCCGTTGTGTCGAAGTTTGTGTCAACATAGGTACGGAATACTTCATCGGGGAAGTTTGTTTCGCTGATGGCAACATCTCCCTCTGCCACATAAACGGGCAGTTTGATTTCAAGCGCCCCGTTCGGGAAGTTCAGCAGCGTACTACAGGACATCGCCGCCGCCGATAAGCAGGCAGTAGCTTTTTTGAGTTTACTTCTCATATAATTTCCTCCTTGTATAATTATTTTTGAAGTTTGATTTGTCTTGTGTTCTCCATCGCCTCCATTGCCTAGTTCAAAGAATGTACCATATTCTATGCCTGGGTACAAGTTCTCCATGATGACGAACTGCTTTCTATATAACGTTTTGAAGCTAGCTGCATGGCCATTTCCCTTGCCGGACGGTTTCTTGCTCCTACGGCGATATCAGCCATCCCCTTTTCTAACATATTAAGCAGGAATTTACAGTTCTTTCCTTTATTATATATAATAAAAAAGCTTATCTCAATAGTCCTAGAGCTATTTTAGACAATTTTCGGAAAATAATTACAAAAAATCCCACTGAAAGAGAATTTTTTGATTCTCCATCAGCGGGATTACTGTTTTATTTATATTATCAGATGATTTTCATGTATGCAGCTCTGTTTCCAGCCGCTTATGCACAATCAATCAGCTATAAACACGGCAAAAGCTCTGTATGCCATATAAACGTCGATTTTGGAAACGATCTCATACGGAGCGTGCATTGACAGCACAGGAACTCCGACGTCGATCGTATCAACATTCAGATTCGCAATATAAGCCGCAACTGTTCCGCCGCCGCCCATGTCTACCTTTCCAAGCTCGCCTGTCTGCCAGATAACGTTTTCCTTATCCAGGAGTCTTCTGATGCGTCCGACATACTCTGCGGAAGCGTCCGAAGTGCCTGCTTTTCCTCTTGCTCCGGTAAATTTGGTAACGCACACACCCTTGTTGATGTATGCACAGTTATTGCGCTCGTTGACCTCCGGGAATGTCGGGTCATAGGCTGCATTTACGTCTGCTGAAAGGCACTGTGACGCTGAGAGAACTGTTCTTCCGTTAGAGCCTAAATCCTCAGCGATATCAGCGATAAAATACTTGAGATATGCTGAACAGAGTCCCGTATTACCGTCGCTTCCTGTTTCCTCCTTGTCGGTAAGAACTGTTACAACGGTATGCTCAGGATTCTCACATTCAAGAGTAGCTGCAAGAGCTGTATAAGCGCATACTCTGTCATCGTGACCGTAAGCGCCTATCATGCTTCTGTCGAAACCCATATCCTTAGCCTTGAACGTCGGTACTGCTTCAAGCTCGGCTGAGATGAAATCTGACTCTGTGATTCCGTATTTCTCATAGAGAACGTTAAGAATATTCAGCTTTACAGCTTCACTTGTTTCATCATCCTTGAATGGTCTTGAACCTATGAGAATATTCAGCTCCTCGCCCTTGATTCCCTGACCGAGGTTTCTCTTCATCTGATCGCCGGCAAGATGCGGAAGAAGATCTGTTATGCAGAAAACCGGATCCTGCTCGTCCTCACCGATTGTTACACAGACCTCCGAGCCGTCTGCTCTGATGATCACTCCGTGCAGGGCAAGCGGAATAGCAGTCCACTGGTACTTCTTGATTCCGCCGTAATAGTGAGTCTTGAAAAGAGCGATCTCATTATCCTCATAGAGCGGATTCTGCTTCAGGTCGAGTCTGGGTGAATCAATATGAGCGGCACAGAGACGCACTCCCTTTTCAATAGCTTCGGAACCAATAATTGCTGCGATGATTGCTTTTCCGCGGTTATTGCGGTAAATTTTATCGCCAGCTGTGAGCTTCATTCCGGGCTTGTACTCTTTAAATCCCTTGGACTCAAGAAGTGAAACGGCTGTTTTTACTGCCTCACGCTCTGTTTTTGCGTCGTCGAGGAATTTTTTATAGTCCTCGCAGAAGCTGTCGCATGCCTTCAATTCATCATCGCTCATACGGAAAACACCGTTCTTTTTCTTTGCAAAGAGCTTTTCTTTAAGTTCCTTTGCTGCGTTTTTGTTATCTGACATAATTATCCTCCTTATTCGGAAAGAGTTGTAATGTGATTAATTTTATTATAATAGTAATCCTTGATTTTATCCGAGACTTCTTTGGAAATTTCATTCACTCTTTCAAGTGATTCATTGTTATTGATGATGAAATCGGAGTACTTTTTGAAAAATTCCTCATCAAGCTGACAGCTCATGCGTTTGCGAGCCTCATCCTCAGTAAGTCCGTCACGCTCGATAATTCTGCGTTCACGGATTTCCTCATCGGACACGACCGATATGATCAGATCGCAGAAATCATCAGCTCTGCTCTCGAAAAGCGTCGGTGCGTCAAGCAGAATCAGCTTTTCACCGTTCGCTGAATACATATCGATCCTATGTAATATTTCCTCGGTAATATAAGGATATATGATCAGATTGAGAATTTCCAGTTTTTTCTTATCCGAGAAAACTATTGACGCAAGAGCCTTTCTGTTGAGAGTTCCTTCTGCGGTAATGATCTCACTGCCGAAGACGTCCTGAAGCTCCTCGAGACATTCTGTCCCCTTTTGTACAACAAGACGTGAAATGTGATCTGCGTTTATCACAACAAAACCATTTTCTGCAAAAGTTTTTGAGACAGTGCTTTTTCCTGCACCTGTCTGCCCTGTAAGTCCTACGACCAAATGACCGCCGTCAAGACTGTTCATATCCTTATCACCTCGAATCCAGCCGCCCTGATAAGGCGGTTATATACTGCAAGTCCGACTCCGTCCTTTGAAGGAGCTCTTACAAAAACCTTTTCAGCTCCCAGCTCGTCAAGCTCACGAAGCCTCTGAAAGACGTTATGCGCCTGTTCATAATCATCTGCGCCATAGGTAAGATACCTGAACGGAAAGCCCTCAGCGTCTCCGTCAAAAATGAGTGAATATACCTTATCTCCGTTGTTTTCACGGACATACTCCGTAAACCTGTCCAACTCAGCGTCAATCAGGACTACATCCGCATTCGGAGAATAATGCTTGTACTTCATACCCGGTGAAGCCGCTGTTTCATTCTTGCCAAGCTCATTTAAAATTGCTTTGTCGATTATTACATTTTCACATACTTCACGAAGCTGCTCCGCTGTAACGCATCCGGGGCGAAGAATCCTGACTGTATTTTCATTCTCAATCGCTATGACTGTGGATTCCACACCGAATTCCGATTGTCCGCCGTCAACAACAGCGGCAATCCTGCCGTTCATATCGGTCATCACATGCTCGGCAGCAGTAGGGCTCGGATATCCCGATGTATTCGCTGACGGCGCTGCTATCGGACATCCTGAAAGCTCGATAATACGACGCATTACGGGATGTGCAGGAATTCTTATTCCTACCGTATCAAGTCCTCCCGATGTAACATACGGTATACGCTCATTTTTTGGAAGTATTATAGTCAGCGGACCAGGACAAAAGCGCTCCGCAAGCCTGTATGCAAGCTTCGGAATTACAGCTGTATACTTTTCTGCGTCCGCAAAGCAAGCAAGGTGCACGATCAGCGGATTATCGGCAGGTCTGCCCTTTGCCGCAAAGATGCTGCGTACCGCTTCCTCATTGGAAGCATCGGCTCCGAGACCGTAGACTGTTTCTGTCGGAATTCCGACCAATCCGCCGTTTTTTATCAGCTGTGCCGCTTTTGCAAGAGAGCTTTCGCTGTCATTCAATAAAAGAGTCTCCATCATCTTACGCATCCTGATTCGCCAGCTTTGCTGCCTGGTCTGCTGTAGCAAGAGCGTCGAAAACCTCATCGAGATTGCCGTTGAGGATATCCTCAAGACGGTACAATGTAAGACCTATTCTGTGGTCTGTGAGACGTCCCTGAGGATAATTGTAGGTTCTGATTCGCTCTGAACGGTCGCCCGTACCTACCTGCATACGGCGCTCGGAAGCGATTTTAGCGTCCTGTTCCTCCTGCATAGCCTCATAGAGTCTTGAACGGAGAATCTTCATAGCCTTATCCTTGTTCTTGTGCTGGCTTCGCTCGTCCTGACACTCAACAACTACATTTGTAGGAAGATGTGTGATACGAACAGCAGATTCTGTCTTATTGATATGCTGACCGCCGGCTCCGCTTGCACGGAAATAATCTATTTTCAGGTCTGTCGGATTGATTTCAAGCTCTACCTCGTCCGCTTCGACAAGAACAGCCACGGTTACTGTTGAAGTATGAATTCTTCCCTGCGACTCAGTCTCGGGAACTCTCTGGACGCGGTGAACGCCGCTCTCATATTTAAGTCTTGAGTAAGCTCCGTCGCCCTCGATAGAGAAGCTGATCTCCTTGAAGCCGCCAAGCTCAGTGGCATTGGCATTGAGTATCTCCTGCTTCCAGCCCTTTGTTTCGGCATACATTGTGTACATTCTGTAGAGCGAATTTGCAAAGAGTGAAGCTTCCTCGCCGCCTGCTCCGCCTCTGATTTCGATGATAACGTTCTTATCGTCGTTGGGATCCTTGGGAAGGAGGAGGATTTTAAGCTCCTCAGTAATTCTCTCCATATTCTCCTTGGACTCCTCAAACTCAGCCTGAACCATTTCCTTGAAGTCCTTGTCAAGACCGCCTCCGTCAAGAAGCTCCTTAGCTTCATTGAAGCTGTCCTCAGAACTCTTGTACTCACGGAACTTTTCTATGATCGGTGTTATATTCTTATGCTCACGCATGAGCTGAGTGTATGTCTTATTATCATTAACCACGTTCGGGTCGGAAAGCTTTTCATTAATTTCCTCGTATTTCTGCTCCATTAATGCGAGTTTTTCAAACATATATAAATCTCCTCAATATCAGAATATTATCTATATAACAGTTTCAGCCGCAGAATGCTAGCCCTCTCCCGGACGATTTACCTTCTTGATATTTTTTTCAATTTTGTTTCTGGGCACCATGAATTCTCTTGAACATTTCACACATCTTAATCTGAAATCCATTCCTGCACGGATCACATACATCTCATCTGAACCGCAGGGATGATTCTTTTTCATCTTCAGAATATCTCCGGGACGTATATCCAAAATGCTCTCCCCTTTTCATAAATGTCATTATGCGAAAATCATGCATATTACATTATACCCCAATTTTTAACTCAAATCAATATCTTTCCGGTATATTTTTTGTGTTTTGTGAAAAAATAATAAAAACGAGCTTCAAAACATATCAAACTCAACCAAATATACGAAAGGATGACTGCTATTATGACCAGAATTTCTGCCGAATTTGAGACTCCTGACCTCGCTGAGATCGCTTTAAAGCGAATCAGGGATACTGTGCAGGGAGTCTATTCCACCAACATTATGTATAACAAAACCTCGGAGCGTGCCGTCAGGCTGCGAAGCGGAAGCATATATACTATTATTCCGACCGCCGTTACTACTCATACCTACCTGACAGCTGTAATGGAGTCTCCCGCCTCCGAGGACGTTATAAAAGAGCCTTACCGAAGCAGAAAAACTTACCTCTACGTTATATGTGAACCCGAGAGCGTTCAGAATGTAAAAGCGATCCTCAGCGCTATGGGAGGATTGAGAATCACCTCTCCTGAAAAGAAATGACCGGAGGTTCTATCCCGGTTCAGCGCTGCATAAGATTGAGTATCAGACAGAAGAATTTTAATAACGGAGGCAAAAATGAAAAAATACAGACCCGAGGGCTGCCTGTTTGCGGCAGCCGAGAATCAGAGACTTATTGCAACGACCGCCGGACTCGCTGAAGCTATGGAGAAGGGCATAATTCTTGAAGCCAGAGCGTCGGTCTGCGACAGCACTCATAATCTTATTATCGACCTTCCGTGCGGCAGAGCCATAATTCCCAGGGAAGAGGGAGCTCTGGGCATTGCCGAAGGTACTACCCGTGATATTGCTCTTATATCACGGGTAAATAAAATTGTGTCATTTAAAGTCACTCAGCTTCACGATGATCAGTACGGCAATTTCTGTGCTGTACTCTCGAGAAAAGCGGCTCAGTCGGAATGCACTGAAAACTACATACAGCGGCTGTCCGCAGGAGATGTCATTGATGCTAAGGTTACTCATCTCGAGCAATTCGGCTGCTTTGTAGATATCGGCTGCGGAATCCCGTCTCTTATCCCCATAGATACTATCTCTGTTTCGAGAATCTCGCATCCCTCGGACAGATTCAAGGTTGGCGAGGATATAAAAGCTGTTGTCAGATCGAATGAAAATAACAGGATATGCCTTACTCATAAGGAGCTTCTCGGTACATGGGAGGAAAATGCCGCCGCTTTTCAGGCAGGAGAAACTGTCTCGGGAATCGTCCGATCTGTTGAGGATTACGGCATATTTGTTGAGCTTGCTCCCAATCTCGCAGGGCTTGCTGAGCCTAAAGAGGGTATACGCATCGGTCAGAGCGTCAGCGTCTACATTAAGGCTATGATCCCGGAAAAAATGAAGATCAAGCTCATTATTGTAGATGTATGCGAGGACGCTCCTGCACCGGCTAAGCTTCCGTATTTCTGCATGGAAAACCATATCTCTGAATGGCAGTATGCGCCTGAATGCTCCAATAAGAGCATTCTCACTGCTTTTGAATAATCTGACAGCACCGGATCTCTGAATCCGGTGTTTTTTCTTTTTCATATAATTGGACATCCTGCTTTTTTTGTGCTATAATGTATCTGGGGTGTGCTGACACTAAGCCAAACACACCCTAATATGATTATGGAGTTGATTTCTTTGAAAAAATTACTTGCCTTCTTATTATCTGCTGCAGCTTCGGCTTCGCTCATTGCTTCTGCACCTGCATTTGAGTACAACTCCTTTGCGGCTCAGGAAGCTGCTGCGGAAGAAACTGCTGAGGACTCCGCTGAAGAAGAGGAAGGTTCTTCAAGAACAGCCGTTGTTCTTACTGTAATTGCAGTCTTTACTGTCACTACTGCTGTGACCTCAGTATTTACCTACAGAATCCGCAGAAAATCCTTTACCGCAGACTTACGTTCCGACGGCAAGCCCGGAGAAGAGGATCCTGAGGATATTTCATAAAATTTTTTCGCTTCCGGCTCTTGACACTCTGTAAGAGCCTGTGATATTATATATTTATTCCTATTAATCGGAGGCTGCTATGGCTCGCGACATTGATTTGTATATCAACTCTTCATTCTGCGGTTTCTGGCCGCTTGATAAAATTGAAGAATACTTTCTCGAATATTCACAGAAGGCTGAGGCGCTCTCCGAATATATCGACTGGGATGAAATTATTCTGTACGCCGTTCTATGCTACGACGGCGATAAGCAGACCTTTCTGTCTGCCGATTTTATGCTTATCAGGATGGACTATTCAAGATATATCGAGCTGAACAGCAAAATCTCCGGCAATTGCAGGATGTTCTTTAAAAGGAACAAATATTAGAGCGTGTTTACATAAAATAAATATGCAGATTTTGCCGAAAAGACGTATATTATATTTTTATGTGAACACGCTCTAAAGGAGGACTCATTATAAAACTCAAAAATATATTCATTACTGCATTCACCGCTTTATCTGTCTTCTCAGCAGGCAACGATCCGGCTGCTCTGTATGCAAAGGCTGCTGCAAGCGTTCATACAGTTACTTTCCTCGATTTTGACGGCGATATCATGCAGACTGTACTGGTCGAGGACGGTCAGATTATTGACTATTCTCTCGTTGATACATCCGTACTCTACAGACAGATCGACAAATATACTCAGATCAGATTCCATGCGTGGGATATCAATCCGAAAACAGCTACTCAGGATTATACCATTCAGGCTCTTTCCGAAACAGGAGTTATCGAGCTTGTCTCTCCGCCTGCTCAGAAAAACTATTTCAATCAGAATGGTGATGTCAATCTTGACGGTCTGAAGGTTAATATTACTCTTGTTACCCAGACATCTGAATACGATAACAACGGTAACCGTAAAACTACCAGAAGCGTCACCGATATCGCTAAAAGCTGCTATGCAACGCCTTCCGTTCTTTCGGAGGCTTTCAAGGACGGCAGTACTGCTGATATTCTGATCTATCCGCCTGAATCGGATCTGTACATATATGAATACAAAATTTACTACCTGAAAGGCCTCGGCGATATTGATTCTGACGGCTCAATAAATGCAATCGACGCATCGCTTATACTTACTCATTACGCCCTGATCAGTACAGGCTCACACTCCTCCTTTACAGACGAGCAGCTCAATAATGCTGACATCGACAGAAACGGCTCTGTTAATGCTATAGACGCTTCAATGGTGCTGACTTATTATGCACAGGCTGCTACCGGTCAGAATCCAAGCTGGGAGACTATGCTCGGCTCCTGATCTTAGAATAATAACAGAACGCTGAACTTTTTCGTTCAGCGTTTTCTCTGATTTAAGGATGTGAAAATATGAAAATTATCAAAGCAGTTACTTCAGCTCTTGTATTATCTTTGACGCTGAACAGATATGATTCCCCTTCTTCTGCTTCGTATTATCCGGATATAGACGGAACTCTTCTTTATCACAGCTATTCATCCTACACTGCTATGGACAGTAATGTCTGCTGTTACGATTTCAGAACAGGCTCGCTGACTGAAATCAGCTCCGACAGCTTTGTGAACGCTATGAATGCCGATTTCGGAAGTCATCCGTATGATGTCACCTTTATGGCCATTGACATTGCTTGTGATGAATGGGATATCTACAGATACAACGCTCTCACCAATAAAATAGAAAATCTTACTCCGAACAGCGGATTCCGCAATGAAGATCCGAAATTTTCTCCGGATGGCTTTAAAATCGTCTTTAAGCGAGGCAGCTGGAGTCACGAACTGAACGATTTCGTTTATAATCTTGCTGAAATTGATCTGCGAACCAATGAGATCACTATGCTGACCGATGATGTATATGAGGATTCTATGCCCTTTTATTCCTGCGACGGAAACAAGGTCTGCTATGCACGCTCTTATGGCGGAAGCTCTTCCATCTATGAACTTGACCTCAGAACTGCAATCATCTCTCCCGTTTACGAGGAAAGCGGTGTTACTGCTTACTATCCTATGGTTTCAGGCGACGACCTCTACTTCACTAAATGGTACTCTGCCGAAAATCACAACGATACTATTGTTAAATTCGCTGATGACGAAATCAGCCTGCTTCCATTCAACAGTGCCGATTACAACTGCTCCGACCCGTATCCTTTCGGGGATTCAATGTTCTTCAGCAGTACGGTCAACGGCTCCTATGATATCTTCCTGTTCGACGGCGCAGATACGCATGAAACAAACGCTGTCAATACAGAACTGCATGAACTCGGCTCTTCCTTTTTCTCTGCTCAGGAATCCGAAAAGGTCCTCACTCAGACTGCCGGATATATTCTCGGAAAATCCACAGCAGAATCCAATCTCGACGCTGACGGCGACGGGATCGTTTCTTCACTCGACCTTACCGCATTCAGGCACAAGCTCCAGCCGCCTTCTGAAGAAGCATAGCATCCCGCACTCAATGCCATATCTGACAAAACCCTGTATTCTCCGATTTTGACAGAATACAGGGTTTATTTCTTTTATGCTTTCATCTTTTTACGGAAAATTACTACTGAGAGAATCAGTACTGCGGCTGCCCATATCATAACTATTCCCGATTCAGTGAAGCTGTCGGCATAGTTGCCGGAAAACGCAAGCCTTGCCGCCTTGACTGCATGTACAAACGGCAGTGCATTGCAGATTTCAGCTAACGCTCCGCCGAGAGACTCCACGTCCATCCAGATTCCGCCGAGCATTCCTGAAAAGGTAATTATGATAGACGAAATTCCGGGAGCTGCATTTTTACTGAAAATGCTCCCGAACAGCAGTCCGAAGCCGGTAAACATCAGAATTGCAGAAAATGATGATACAATTGACAGTAATGCTCCTGATATGCTCAGCGAAACTCCGTTTATTGCTCCGAGGATAAACGAGCTGATACACGTTATGATTGCCTGTCCTGCTGAAAGAATTGCCATAGGAATCAGATATCCGAGTACAAAATCTACCGAGCGCATCGGCGATGTATAAAGTCTGAGAAGGAATGCCTCTGTTCTGTCGCCCGAAATCAGCAGACTCGCAAAAAGCATAACAAATGTAAAGCCGAATACCATGATCGCCGGTGCAAGATTCGGAATCTGGAATATTTTCATGTTGGCTTCAGCAGGTATGCTCTCGTTTACGAGAGTCATGATCAGCAGCATAACTATCGGAAATCCCAGACAGAATACCCAGCTAAGAGGATCACGGATTAATTCTTTAAAGTTTCTGGAAGCAAAATTCATAGATCTCATGCCTGTATCCCCTCCTATTCTGCTGACACAGCAAGGAAAATATCCTCAAGCTTTTCCTCGCCTGTCTGCTGTCTGAGAGCTTCAAGCGTTCCGTACGCTTTCAGCTTTCCTTCCTTCATGATTGCAATATTGTCCGCAAGATGCTCGGACTCTTCCAAATAATGAGTCGTAATAATCATGGTCATTGAGCCTTTCAGCTTTTCGATTACGCTCCACAGCTCACGTCGTGCCACAATATCGAGACCAAGAGTGGGCTCGTCAAGAAACAGGAGCTTAGGCTCAGTAACAAGCGCCATTGCAATACTCAGTCTCTTCTGCCATCCGCCCGAGAGCTTTCCGACTCTCTGATTCAGAACCTTCTGCATGGAAAGCTGTTCGACGATCCGCTCTGTGTTTTCTTTCGTGCGGCTTTTGCTGATGCCGTAGATTCCGCACATAAATTTAAGATTCTCCTCAACCGTGAGATTGCGTGCAAAGGAATTTTCCTGCGGCGAGATTCCTATAAGCTGTTTTACTTCATCAGGCTGAGATACAATGCTCTTTCCATATATAAACGCATCTCCCGATGTCGGCTTCGTCAGGCATGAGAGCATCTTGATCGTCGTTGTCTTGCCTGCTCCGTTCATGCCCAGCAGCGAGAGAATCTCACCGTCGGCAACCTGCAGGGAAAAGTTCTCTACTGCCGTCAGTTCCTTATATTCCTTTCTCAGATTTTTCATGTCGATTGCTAACATAACGTCCTCCATTTATGACCCGGATTCTTCATTATCCGCTTTATGAATCATATCCATTATCTTTTTGGTAATCTCAAAAAAGCCGTTCAGCTTGGTGATTGCTATTCCCTGCGCCTCGTCTCCGAGAATCAGGAGCTTATCGTCTTTTTTTATATCAAATATCTGACAAGCCTTTTCAGGAAGAATTATCTGTCCATTGTCTCCGACTTTTACCACTCCGAAAATATGCTTGCCGGCAGGATGCTTTTCCTCTTCCGGATTTTTCGCATACATTACCAGCTCGTCAAGGGTTACTCCATAAAGCTTTGCGAGAGCGACACAGCTGTCAATATCAGGCAGAGACTCACCGCTCTCCCATTTTGCGACCGTCTGACGAGATACGTTCAGACGCTCAGCAACAGCCTCCTGCGTCAGCTTCACTGATTTTCTCAGATTTTTCAAATTTGTTGAATTCAATTATTTCACCTCACGCATTATATTATACAGGAAAAAAATGTGAATTTCAATCATCAATTTTCAACAAAAAATGTTATTTTGGGTTTACAAAATGAAACTCCGGCTGGATTTTTCCAACCGGAGTATACTAATTAAAGTGTAAGGAAAAGTGATGAGAACAGAATCATAAGCATGCATAAAGGGCAGATATACTTTACCATAACTCTGTAGAGCTGTTTTGACTTGAATTTTCCTGTAAGCTCAACTTCGTCCTCAATATACTTTGTTTTAATGACAAATCCGACAAGAATACATGTCAGAAGCGCTACTATCGGCATAAGAATATTATTGCTGATATAATCAAAGAAGTCAAGGATCTGCTTTCCGAATATTGTAAAGTCGCTCCAGATGCTGTAGCCGAATACTGAAAGCAATCCGATAAGGAATGACAGCAGCATTACAATAAGACATGCAGGAATTCTCTTAATCCTGAACTTTTCGCATATAATCGACACTACCGTCTCCATAAGTGAAATAGAGGATGTGAGCGCTGCAAGGGCAACCAGCAGGAAGAATACTGCTCCGACAACCTGTCCGCCCGGCATTGCCTCAAACACCTTCGGGAGCGATACAAACATCAGGCTTGGTCCGCTGACCTTGACTGCATCTTCACCCGCAAGAGGAACTCCGTTTGCATCAGTTCCGGGGAATGCAAATACAGCAGGAATAATAATCATACCTGCAAGGAAAGCTACAACAGTATCAAAAATTTCAATCTGTCTTACTGAGCCTTCAATGCTGTCCTCCTTACGCATATAGGAGCCATAGGTAATCATAATTCCCATTGCAAGTGACATCGAATAGAAGAGCTGTCCCATAGCTGCGATAACTGTTTTGATGGAGAACTCGGAGAATTTAGGAGTTATATAATAGAGGAAACCGTCAAATGCGCCGGGAACTGTCAGAGTATAGACAGCGATTCCGACGATCAGTAAAAGAAGGACCGGCATCATGATCTTGCTCACCTTCTCGATTCCCTTCTGTACACCGAGCATTACTACCAGTGCAGTGAGAATCAGATAAACTGCAAAGAAAATTGTCGGAGATGCCGAACTGCCGATAAATTCTGAGAAATAGTTTCCTGACGCTGCGTCTGTGCCTGCTCCTGTTGCAAATGCGGTCAGATATTTCAGAACCCATCCGCCGATTACACAATAATAAGGCATAATAATCATCGGGATTATTCCTGCGACCCAGCCAAGCGGCTTGAACCTCTTGTCAATAGACGTATAAGCTCCAAATACGCTCTTGCCTGTGCGGCGTCCGATCGCTATTTCAGTTACCATCAGGGCGAAACCGAAGGTTACAGCTAATATAAGATATACAAGCAGGAAGATTCCTCCGCCGTATTCAGCTGCAAGATAAGGGAATCGCCAGATATTTCCCAGACCTACCGCAGATCCGGCAGCCGCCAGGATGAATCCCAGCTTTGAACCGAAGCCGCTTTTTACATTGTTTTTTTGCTTTTGCATTTCAAAATTCCTTTCTGCGGATCACGTTTTCCGTTCTGCAAATCCGCTGCTGTTTTCCTTTCAATATGAAAGCACATATTTGATATTATACAAGAAATACCTGATATTGTCAAGCAAATTGGATGTTTTCATGAAAAATCACTCTATATAAAAGTTGCACAAAAGCAACTGCTAAAAATGTGAATTTACACCAATCCATCTAAAATCACCGGAAAATCTTGTTCATATTCACGAATTCAAAAGTGCTTTACAAATATTGACAATTTTTCTCCGATATGTTATAATTTGTTTAAGGTGTGGTTTGGGCTTTATCTCACTTAATTTCTATTTTTCTAGGAGGATATAGGTTTTATGAATAACAACAACAGTATGAAGACTATTTCCATGGTTTTCGGACTTATTTCACTTCTTCTCAGTGTAATCGGTCTTATCGTAGGTTTCTTTGCACGCGGCGGCGGCTGGATGGCTCTTTTCGGCATCATCCTCGGCATCGTTGCTATAGTTCTCTCCGCTTCTGCTAAGAAGAACGGCGCTGCCAGCACCGGCGGTCTCGTTATGGGTATTCTTGGTCTCGTTTTCGGCGTGATCGTTGGCGTAAGCTGCCTTATCTGCAACTGTTCAGGATACTACTCCGTTCTTGACACTGTTGAAGAAGCTTATGATGATGTTGACGCTCTCAACGACCTGTACAACGAGCTTTATTAATTTTCTGCTTTCTTTTTAATTTAAGCCCACCCAATTGAATTTTGTTACACATCCGGAGGTTTCGGTTATGAAAAAAAATGCTAAATTAATTTCTCTGATCCTTGGCGGACTTTCTCTCGTTCTGAGCATTATCGGAGTTATTCTTGTTTACAGCTACGCTGCAAGCGGATGGCTGGCTTTATTTGGTATCATTGTTGGTATCGCTGCTGTCATTTTCTCAGCTTCCGTTTCAAAAGAGAACGGAAAGAACGGCGCTATTGGCATGCTTATGGGTCTTGCAGCTATCCTGCTGGGTCTCGTTGTTGCAGTAAGCTGCCTTATCTGCAATTGCAGCTGCGGTGATAATGGTCTCTCTCATTACGAGGAAAAAGAGTACGAAAGAGCTATTGAAGAGTTAGCTGATAGTTTCGGATTCTAATTACATAGTACTTTCGGGGATTTGATAATGAACAATAACAATAGTGTAAAATTAGTTGCTATGATTTTCGGAATTATCGCTCTTTCGCTGAGCGTAATTTCCACGGTTCTTGTATGCTTCAGTGCCGCAAGCGGCTGGTTTGCTCTTTTCGGAATCATTCTCGGATTGATCGCAGTTATCGTTTCAGCTGCTGCTAATAAGGACGGTGCCGGTGTAGGCGTTGGCGGTCTCGTTATGGGAATCGTTTCCATCGTTCTCGGCCTCCTGATTTCTGTCAGCTGTCTTTTTTGCGAGGCTTGCAGATATTATGACATTCAGAACGCTGTTGATCACGCTTATCAGGAAATGATAGACGACCTTGTTGAAGACGGGTACATCTAATTGACATTACTGTTCCAAAAGCCCACAGACACATAATGTTATTAACAGAAAGGCTGCTTTTTAGCAGTCTTTCTCTTTAAAAGGAGGTTTTTATGTATCCGCTTATTCGTATTCATCACGGATTTATCGGAACATACGGTATCTGTATCGCCGTTGGCTGCACATTTGCAGTGCTGCTTGCGCTCTTTAACTGTAAATATTCAAAGCTGAATCGCTATGACCTGATCGAATGCGCTGCTTTTATTTTTATTGGTGCTGTTGTCGGCGCAAAGGGTCTGTATCTGCTGATTGAACCCGATACTGTCGCTGCCCTGTTCCGTGAAAACGGATTCAATACCGATACGCTCCTGACCGCTGTTCAGGGAGGATTTGTTTTCTACGGCGGCTTTATCGGAGGTCTTATTGCCGTGATTCTCTATGCTCTTTCTCAGAAAAAATCAGTCTGGCTATACCTTATGACCATTGCTCCTGCTGTTCCGCTTGCTCATGCTTTCGGACGCATCGGCTGCTTTATGGCAGGCTGCTGCTATGGCGTACCTTCTGAAAGGTTTGGTATCGCTTTCACTCAGGCTATCGGCGCTCCTAACGGTATCAAGCTCTTTCCTGTCCAGCTTCTGGAATCAGCGCTGCTCCTGATTCTTGCTCTGATCATGCAGATTTATTTCTGCAAAACAAAGCACCGTCACTGCGTTACTTTTGTCTATCTGTTTGCTTATCCGGTTATCCGTATCATTACCGAGCAGTTCCGTTTCGATGATTCTGAGAGAGGTATATATCTCGGTCTTTCAACTTCAACCTGGATCAGTATCGCTATTTTTGCTGCCGGACTGGTTCTTCTGCTGCTTGACCGGAAAAAGGGATTCCCCGAACCTGTTATTGCGATTAAAAATGAAACGGAAAAAAATTCGGAATCTGCTGCTGAAACAGTTTAACAGAATATCATCCTACAGCATTTCTGATGAGATGCTGTATTTTTATGCAAAAAGGACGGCTGATGCAACTGTCCATATAGAAGTATTACATGTATTAATCGGGGGAAACCTTTCTGAAGAAAGGTTCTCCCCCGTACCCCCTTCCAAAGACTTTCAATCTTAATTTCAGCCCCATAGGGTACACATCAAGAGCAACTGAAAAAATCAAGTATTTTTTCTAATGTGTACCCTATGGGGCTGAAATTAAAAACTAAAAAGTTTTAGGAAAGGAGTTTGAGGAAGAACCCTTTTTCAAAAGGGTTTTCCTCAATATTACACATATATACTTCTGTACGAGCAGTCGCCTTAATGCCGCCCTTTTTATTGTTTTCTTATTACGCACTCAAGTTAGATTCGGGAAGCTGCGAGATAAGCTGTGCAAGCTTTTTCTGAATTGAAAGAGCGTCCATATTGCTTATTCCGTCACCCTTCTGGTATACGTCTGCTTTTTCAAGCTGAGTCTCACTGAGAGTGTATTTATCCTTATTTGTAACATAGCTCATAACTTTTACTGCATCACCAATGTCAAGTCCGCCATTTTCGTTAGCGTCTCCGAAGAGTATTTCCTCAATCGGCTCAGTTGCAGCAGTCACAGTTGTTGTTACAGGTGCTGTTGTAGTTGTGGTCATAGTAGTTGTTGTTTCTGTCGTGCTGGTTGTAGTTGGTTTAGCTGTGGTAGTAGTAGTTGTGGTAGTTGTAGTCGTTGTCGTCGAAGTTGTAGTTGTGGTAACTACAGGAAGCTCGTAATCGACCTCTTCAATTATCCACTTCTGACTGTCTTTTCCATTGAGCGTCCACTGAAGGATATTTGCTCCGCTTGATGCAGAGTCCTCTGCAACCGCTACGCTTGAAAGATCCTTGGAAGCTCTGGTAACAATCGTATATGTGCCGTCCTCGTTATCGACAAATTTGAAGTACTGACTGCTGTATCCGTTTTTCTCATTGATATCAATGTTTGTTCCGTCAGAACCATTTCCGTTTACATTGAGCAGCCATGTCTGACCGTCGCCGAGTGCCGAATACACATAATAGTAGCCCCAGTTGATTGCCTTTACATGCCATACGTTGTGCGAAGCAGGACCATTAGCTCCCCACTGCTGAACATTTGTGCCGTTCTCCTGCTTACCGCCGTCAATTTCAAGATAGAGACCGCTGTTTACATTTTTGAACATGTAGCACTTGCTTTCGTCAAGAGTAACTCCGTCCTTGATCGTGATCTTCTCAGCGATCCACTTCTGGTCATCGGAGCCATTGCACTCCCACTGGCAGACATTTGCGCCTGCTTCTGTTGATCCCGATACAACGCCAAGACAGCTTGCATCGTTTGTTGCCTTTGTAGTAATTGTATATGAACCATCACCGTTGTCTACAAATTTAAAGAGCTGTGCGTCACTCTGAGTATCGCTCCAGATAGCAATATTTGTTCCGTTATCTGTCTTACCATAATCAAGGTCAAGGAAATACGTCTTTCCATCGCCTGTATATGAACGAACGTAGTAGTATCCGTTGCCGGCATCAACAAGCTTCCATGTATTTGCTGCGGACTCGCCTGCTTCGCCCTGCTGAACGTTTGTACCATTAGCGCCTACGCCGTCTGCAACCTCAAGATAGTAACCGCTGTTAACGTTTTTGAACATGTACTTATTTGCTGTGTCCATTACGGCGCCGGGCTTTGAAGTTGTTATGCTCAGATCCTTCAGAAACGGCGAAGGATATACTGTTACGGCATACTTGCTTGAAATATCGCTGTCTGTGATGTACTTGATCTGAGAGTCAGAGCTGAATGCACCGGCATAAGCTGTTGTGAAATCCTTTGTATCTGTTCCGTTTGTGTTGTAAGCTGAGATAAGAGTATAACCGTAGTTTTCACTGCTGGGAGACCAGCTGGTAGTGTATGACGGACTGAAATTAAGCAGAGTTGGTGTGGCACTGCTGCTTGACGAGGTATATGAGCCTGAATCACGGTAAGGTGAATTTTCTGCACCGCCTGCTGCGATCTCAAGACCTGTAAGTCCTACAAAACGGCAGTTCTCACTTACCATTGTGGAACCATCACCGCCGATAATCTGCTGTGAAGCGTCACTTCCTGAATACTCATAGTAATTGTTATAGACATGACCCCAGCCATTGCCTATCTGCGGACAGCGTCTTGCACAGTCATCCCAATAATTGTACATCAGCGTCGTACGGCAGCGTGTTGTTTCAGTATTCTGAGTACCGTATGCAACAGTCCAGTATCTGTTTGTAAACGTACAGTATGAAATTGTAATATAGTCAGGACTTCTGCCGTTGTCCTTAGCGTCCATATAGCTGTCATACGGAGTGTTGATCCAGATAAACTTACCGACTTCATCTCTGTTTTTGTTGAGCTTGCTGTTAAATGTACAGTGGTCGATCCAGATATTTCTTGATGACCAGATATTTACAAGTATTCTGTCCTCAACATTAACAGCCTCGAAATCAATATTCCGGATAACTATATTGTCGCTTGGCTCATCGCCTTCTGTGCCGTACTCGTTATTTGTACGGAAGTATACATCCTGAAGAGTTTTGGCTGAATAAGAGCCTACAAGCGTCTTATCGTCTCTGATACGGGTATGCCACTCACTCTGCATATCAAGATTTGCTGTCAATACTACTGTTTTCGGCTCTGTGGAATTGAGAGCTGCTTTAAGCTCATCAACTGTATCCACGAAAACGGTTTCTCCGAGAAGTCCTCCGATAGTTCCTGCCTTTTCGCCGTTGGAAACCATCGCATTTGCTGCAAATCCCTCAATACCATCAAGGTTCAGCTTGAATTTCTGATAGATATTGCCTGTATAGCTTGCAGCTGTAATGGTATTGCCTGTAGGATTGAAAGTAAGCGCTTTACTTGAGTCAGCATTGCTTGTGATCTTGTAATAAAGATCATAGCCATCAAAATCCTGCTCTACGGCTGTAATATTCCAGCGCTGATTAGAACCGTCAACATCCGGAGAAATGACAGCTTTTCCATTATTATTGGTAATAACATAGCCTGTTTTGACATTCACGATTTCGTAAACTCCTGCACTGATATAGTTGAGAGTCCACTTTTCGTTGTCCTCACCGTTTGTTGTCCATGAATTCAGCGAATCTCCGCTTGAAGTTCCGGAAATATTGATATTTCGGTTCGTGTCGCCTATTCCCATGCGAAATTCCTGCACAGGATAGATCGACGAAGCTGCGCTGACCTCTTCTTCTTTTTCAAAGAACGAGGATGTTCCGCTGAATGCTGTGAAACACATTGCTGCTGCCGTAATAAAAGATGCTATTTTCCTCTTCATAAGTAACCCCTTCCGCAGAAAGCCTTTGAGCATTCTGCATAATTTTCTCTTATATAATGTGATTATATTATATCATTCTCTGACTATGAAAACAATTCACTATGATATCCTTTTTGAGATATTTTTGTAAGTCTGAGAAACTGACGTATAAAATAATCTCATAAAATCTGATGCATATGATTCAATTCTGCATATGCACAGTGCAAAATAATCGCCGGGATGATGCAGATTATTCGTATTGCTTTAAAACATCCTGTGCACTCAATATGCGGGATCTGTGAGGATACTCCTCAATGCGTGCGTACACATATTTTAATTCTGCTCCTGCCTGCTTGTAATTTCATCGTGCTCATGGTATAATACTATACAGCAGACAAGCTGTCCGGAATCAGAGCTCCGGACTTTTCAATAAATCAGATAAAAGGAGTTTTTATGAAGAAAAAATTTTCAATCATATATATCGCTGCACTATGCTTTCTTACAGGCTGCGGAGAAGAAGTGGGCAGAGTTTCGTATTCCACAGACGATACGGCTGCCGTCATGGCTACAGCTCCGATTGAAACCACAGCGCCTGCTGCAACTGCTCCGCCTGTAAAATCTGAGAAGCCAGAAACGGCAATCCTTACGGTTGACGACTCCATTGAGGTATATGAGGAGCTTACTCTGAGCGAGCTGCTGACCTATACTAACGTACAGCTCAATAACGGTGATGAAATTATTGATACAAGTGAAACCGGTACTTTTGATACTACTGTGTCGTATACATACATGGACGAGCTTTATGAGCATACTCTCAGCTACTCGGTTTCCGATACCACTGCTCCGACTATTCTTAACTCCGGCGGCAGTGCTTACGTTGAGGCTGGCAAGCCCTTTGACCTCGGTGAGTGTGTGGGATTTGCTGATAATTATGACCCTACACCAGCTCTCACATACGAGGGATACGTCGATACAAGCGTATGCGGAACATATCCCGTTTCTGCTTCGGTTACCGATTCTTCGGGAAATACAACAAGCTGGGATGTGAATATTCAGGTGGTAAACGAGATTCCCGTCCCTGAAGACAATAACGCCCGCCTTTCCTTTGACAGTTTCACTCAGCAGTATGCAGGCGAAAATGTCCGATTCGGAATAGATGTCTCAAAGTGGCAGGGCGATATTGATTTTGAAGCCGTAAAGAATGCAGGCTGCAGCTTTGTTATCATGCGAATCGGCAGCTATTACGATGAAGCTGCTCTCGATAGCTATTACACTGCAAATATGGCAGCCGCAAAGGCAGCAGGTCTTGATGTCGGCGTCTACATATATACAACCGCTAATACCGAGGATGAGGTAAAGGCAAACGCTCAGTGGATCGCTGAGCTGCTTGGCGGTCAGGAGCTTGATTTCCCTGTTGTGTTTGACTGGGAGAGCTTCTCTAATTTCCAGCAGTATGAAATGAGTATCCACGACCTTAACTCGCTGTTTGTGCTGTTCGCTGATGAAATGGAGCAATACGGCTACTCCTCAATGCTATACAGCAGTAAAAATTTTCTCAATAATTTCTGGTACGAGCACAGCGAATATCCCATCTGGCTTGCACACTATACCGATCAGACAGACTATACGGGCGAATACGCTATGTGGCAGATGAGCTGTTACGGTCGGATTGACGGAATTGCAGGCGATGTTGATCTCAATATTCTGTATACTGATAAACCTATGAATTAAGGTGTATTGACACTAAGGAGGCTTCAATATGAAAAAACAGGTTTTCAATCCATTTCTTCCGCTTTATGAGTGCATTCCCGACGGCGAACCTCATGTATTCGGCGACCGTGTGTATCTTTACGGTTCCCATGACAAGGAGGGCGGCGAGACCTTCTGTATGCTCGACTATGCAGTGTATTCCGCTCCCGTTGACGACCTCTCCGACTGGAGATGCGAGGGTACGATCTACCGCACGGAACAGGATCCGATCTATGCTCAGTCCGACAGAAAGTTCATGTACGCTCCTGATGTCGTTCAAGGCAACGACGGCAGATACTATCTCTATTACTGTATGTCAGGCAGGGACGGAAAGGGCGGTTATTTCGGACCTATTAGTGTGGCTGTGTGCGACTCACCTGCCGGAAAATATGAGTTTCTCGGATATGTGAAATATCCCGACGGCTCGCCTATGCTGAAATATGTCTGCTTCGATCCGGGAGTTCTCAATGATAACGGAACTATCCGCATTTACTACGGCACTCAGTATCCTCATGAGGAAAACGAGGATTTCGCCTCCAATGAAGCTCTTATTCAGGATGAGATGGCAATGTTCAATAAATCCCGTGAAGAGATTCTCGGAACTCCCGACAGCGTCATGGGAGCGTGCATGGCTGTTGTCGGAGATGATATGCTTACAGTCAAAGAAGAACCTAAGCATATCATTCCCTACAAGACTAAGGGAACCGATTTCGAGGAGCATCCATTCTTCGAGGCTAGCTCTATGAGAAAAGTTGGCAGCAAGTACTACTTCATCTATTCCTCATGGAAAAACCATGAGCTGTGCTATGCGACAAGCGATTATCCCGACAGGGACTTTAAATTCGGCGGCACTATAATCTCTAACGGAGATGTCGGATTAAACGGCAGAAAGGATGAGGACAGACTCAATATGACCGGCACAACTCATGGAAGCATTGAGAATATCAACGGTCAGTGGTATGTTTTCTACCACCGGCTGACTCATAAGTCCGACTACAGCCGTCAGGCATGCGCTGAAAGAATTACTATCCTTGAGGACGGAAGTATTCCGCAGGTTGAAATCACATCCTGCGGTCTCAACGGAGGTCCGCTCAGGGCTGAAGGACGCTATTCTGCTGTTATTGCCTGCAACATCACAAATGGAAAGATGCCCCATGGCTCCAATAAAATTTACAGCGACAGCTTTCCTAACGTGAATCACTGCGGCGAAGATAAATTCATCGCTGAAATAAAATCCGGAACAATTATCGGTTACAAGTATTTTGACTTCTCAGGCAGCGGCAGGATCGGTGTTACTGTTAAGGGAAACGGCTCAGGCACGCTGTCCGTGAAGGATTCTATCGGCGGCAATGTGGCTGCCGTTATTGACATCGCTCCCTGCGATGACTGGACGGATTTCTCCTCAGAGCTGAATATTTCCGCTGGTATTCATCCTCTTTTCCTTGAGTTTTCGGTAGAGGGTGAAATCATGCTCAAAGAGATTCAATTTCTATAAAACATATTGAGAATTTAAAAGGCAGCTGCTTTTGCGGCTGCCTGTATTGTTTTATTTGCATAAAAATCCTATTCCTCAGCCTGTTTTTTTAGTCACTATATCTTGATTTCATCGGGCGGATATGCTATAATGAAACCAGTACATATTTCGGAACACTACTAAGAAAGAAGGTATACCTATGCAAAAAAAGATTTTTTCCGCTGCAATAGCTGCATCAGTGCTCTGCGCTGCTGTGAACGTTCCGGGAACTATTCTCGCTGCCGATTCATACGACCTTGATGTAGCTGTAAATCTTAACGGCTACAGAAAGTCCATCAGCCCGTATATTTACGGAGTCAACAGTCAGTTCCGTTCTGAGGAATATCTCTATGATGCCGACGCTGGCTCAGCACGTCAGGGAGGCAACCGCTTCTCGGGCTATAACTGGGAAACCAATTACTCCAATGCCGGCAGAGACTGGCTGCATAATTCTGACGAATATCTTGTTGATTTCGATAAAGAACAGCTGGCTATACCTGGTGCTCCTGCACTCGGATTTGCCCGGGAAGCAGCCGAGAAAGATGTTCCGTACAAGATCACTACTATTCAGATGGCTGGATATGTCGCCGCTGATGCCGGCGGAGAAGTAACTGAGGACGAAATAGCTCCGTCCTCGCGCTGGAAAGAGGTTAAAGCCGCAAAGGGCTCTGAGTTCTCAATGACTCCCGATACTGAGGATGACTACGTTTATATGGATGAATATGTAAACTACCTTGTAAACACGCTCGGAGATTCAACGACTTCCACCGGCTATCAGGCTTACAATCTCGACAATGAGCCTAGTCTCTGGTCGGCTACTCACGCAAGAATGCATCCTGAAAAGGTTACCTGCGAGGAGATAGTTTCAAAATCAATAGAGTATTCCTCCGCAATCAAGGCTGTTGACCCTAATGCAGAAATCTTTGGTCTTGCTTTATTCGGCGTGAATGCTTATACTACTTTTAACAGCGCTCCGGATTGGTCGGAGCATTCATCGGAGTATGACTGGTTTATCTCCTACTACCTCGACGAAATGAGAAAGGCTGAGGAGGAGTACGGCAAGCGTCTGATTGATGTCATCGACATTCACTATTATTCAGAGGCAAAGGGTCAATGCCGTGTAACCGAATGCGAGGACTATACTCATACAGACTGCATAGAAGCAAGAGTTCAGTCGCCGCGCTCGCTCTATGACAGCACTTATATCGAGAACAGCTGGATCGGCGAGGGCGAACAGGAATACCTGCCGATTTTCCCTACTGTACATGAATCCATTGACAAGTATTATCCGGGAACAAAGCTCGCTCTTACTGAATATAATTTCGGAGGTGGAAACCATATTTCAGGTGCTGTAGCTCAGGCAGACGCATTGGGTACATTTGCCGCAAACGATGTGTATGCGGCTAATCTCTGGGCTTTGAACTCCAATTTTGATTACCAGCTTTCGGCAATTGATCTCTTTACCAACTATGACGGAAACGGTTCCGCTTTCGGAGATACTCTTGTAAGCTCCTCCACCTCCGACATCTCAAAGGGTACTTCCTATGCTGCAATAGACGGCTCTGACGCTTCTAAGGTTACTCTTGTTCTCACCAATAAGAGTCTTAACGAGGTTCAGAAAGCCTCTGTCAGCCTTGATTCCGACGCAGATTACAGCTCCGCAAAGGTTTACGGTATAACTGGTGACTCCAGTGAAATTCAGCTGATGCAGACTGTGGATAATATCGAAAATAACAGCTTCACCATCGAAATTCCCGCAATGACTGTTGTTCAGATCGAGATCAATGCCGACGAATACACTATACTCGGCGATGTCAATACGGACGGTACTGTTGATGAGACTGATTTGAATCTGCTCAGCGACTACATCCTTGCTGAACCTGAAGCTTCTGTTTCTTTTGCTCACGCTGATATGGTCGCCGACAGCGTTATCGACTCATTTGACCTGATTTCACTAAGAAGAAAACTGACAGAGTGGATGACTCCTCCCGAAACTGCGGAGCTTGTGGCTTACTGGGCAACAAAGACAGGTCAGTGGAGAATCAAAAACGGTATGGACGGCGAAACTGTTATCTGCACCTTCGGCGGAGATCCGGGAAACAAGCTCAATCTCGCTTTCGGCTACTGGGATCCTGTCAGCATTAATCCTGATACAGGTACTGCCGGCGTATGGATCCATAATGATACAACAAAGCTCGGAAACTATACTTTTGACGAAAACGGCGAGGCTGAGGTTATTATTAATGTTCCCGAAAATGCAGTAAGCGTTGAGATAATCATTTACAATTATACAACCGCTGATGAATCCGGAACCATTGTCCAGCTTGATAAAGGTCTCGTTTCACTCAAGAGCGTTATATGTGAGTGATCCGATAGTTGTCAGCATCCGGCTGACGGAGAATATTACTCTGTTTTAATATCTCCGTTAGCCGGATTATTCAATACTCTCCCCTTTTCATCAAAACGAGAACCGTGACAGGCACAGTCCCATGAACGCTCAGCGCTGTTCCATTTCAGCGCACAGCCCAGATGCGGACAGCGTTTCTCTGAAAAGGTCAGCAGATTTTTCATTGCCTCAAAACCATTTACAAGCAGCTGCGGTTTCAGAATGCTCCTTGACGGACTGAATATCTCTGCAAAATCATTGCCCTTTCCCTGAACCATATCACTCAGAAGCTGAGCAGAAAGCATAGCTCCGGTCATTCCCCATTTGTTGAATCCCGACGCTGTGTAAAGCTCCATAGTATTGCTTGAATACCGCCCGATATAGGGCATGTCATCCAGACTCATACAGTCCTGCGCTGCCCAGTGACAATACTCTTTTGCACGAGGATAATGCGTCTCTGCAAAATGACGAAGCTCCGTCCAGCTTCCGCCTTTTTTGCCTGTGCGGTGACCTCCTCCGCCCAGAAGCAGAAAATTCTTGTAGCTGCGGAAAGATAATCCTGTTCTGTTTTCGTCTACATACATACCATCCACATCCTGTGCATTTTCTAAAGCCAAGACATAGGAGCGATGCTGATATAGCTTCAGAAAATAGCTTCCATGCTTATTGATAAACGGGAAGTGTGTTGTGACGATTACTGTTCCAGCTTTGATCTCTCCCGAATCGGTAACCGCAGTGTTTCCCTGCATTTCCTTTACAAAAGTATTTTCATAAATCGGCAGTCCCTTTGCTATGGCTGCTGTAAATTTCAAGGGATGAAACTGAGCCTGACAAGGAAATTTTACCGCTCCCACTGTGCGAAACGGCAGCGGAAGATTTTCGCAAAGCTCCGCCTGATATCCGATTTTCTCAAGCGCGGAAAGCTCATGTTCAAGCTTTTCTCTGTCGTTTATGGAATAGACGTAATTATCCTTAATTTCATAGCCGCAGTCAATATCCCTGCAAAGCCCTGCATAGCTTTCAAATGCAGTTTTGTTTGCCTGCATATATTTTTGTGCAGCTTCAATACCTCCGCTTTTCAGAAGCTTATAATACAGCAGTCCGTGCTGATAAGTTATTTTTGCAGTCGTGCCTGCTGTTGTTCCGTGACAGATTCTTCCCTTTTCAGCGAGAATACAGTTGACTCCGCTCTGTTTCAGAAAATATGCAGTCAGGATACCTGTAATTCCTCCGCCTATAATAAGAACATCTGCTGCTGCGTTTCCTTTCAGCTTCGGGAACTCCGGCAGCGTTGTATTTTCTTGCCATACAGACTCCATAAAATTTCTCCTTACATAAAACGCCATTCGACCTTATGTCAAATGGCGTTAATTATTATAAATCCTGCAAATCAGCTGCTGTCAGATCGTTTTCTGCGTTATCTCTTGCAAGGTCATTATCAATGACCGGGTAAACATCAGAAATCGGCTTTTCCTGCGAAAAGGGTGCAGTATGATATACCTTCTGCGACGGGGGTCTTGTACCGGCTATGATCGGTCTGACATGAGCCTTGCCATGCTTTGCCTTTCCCTGAATTTCGGGAACTGCGGCGGCTGTATTATGCGGCTGAGTGTGGGTGCGCTCGGGACGTTTCATTCCCTGTTTTGCCATGTTCTATCACCTCGGATATAGTATGTGCTCCTTTCCGGAATTTATCCGCAAGGCATGCGCCTATTCACATAGATGTCACTATTTTCTCCACATACCTCCGCATATCCTCTTTGGACGATACGGTGTGCGTCCCGTTTATAATTTCCCGCTTTCTGCTTTCAGTGAGTCCTGCAAATTTCTGCATAGCTTCCGGATTCTGTGCAAGCGCCATTCCCAAGCCTAACGGCATTTCGTAACGTTCCATAATATACCTCCAAATATGATGATACTAAGAATTTACTCTCATAGTTTACCACAATTTTTTTGATATATTACAATTCATTGCTTAACAGAATTTTGTCTGTCAGCAGCTCTCCAGAAGCCTGATGTAATGATTCGCTTCACGCAGTACATGGTCAGCCAGAAGAGGAAGTATCAGCGAACGAATCTTGCAATTGATAATCCCCTCTGCTCCGGCAGCTTTGAAGTCCTTGAATTTTTTTGTTTCTGCCAGTGCATCGGCAGGCAGCGTTTTGTCCTGTGCATTGCAGCATTTTTTAAGAAGCTGAGCATAATCACCTGCAAACTGATCGGCAGTACATATCAGCTCATCCTCAGTCGGATCCATCAGTCCCCGGATAAAGAGAGCGTGCTCCATCATGATCTGATTCCAGAAGCACTCCGCTTCCTTCATAGACTGCACGGCAAGTGTTCCGTCCGATTCCAGCATCTGCACATATTTCCTATAAAGCTTTGCCTCTCTCAGCATATGCTCGATCAGCAGCGGATAATTCATAGTAAACATCTGACAGCACTGCACCTTGTTAAGTACCTCTTCCTTCAATGCAATCAGACCATTCAGCAGACCTATTGCAGTGCGGTTCAAAAATCTCACCTTGCAGCTTATATCTGCAATTTTACTGCAATTGCAGCTGCATAGTCTCAGCGTTCTGCTTGTTATGTTCTTATTAATTGGAATACCTGTAAGCTTCTCCGTCTGCTTTTCCGCAGCAGCAGTGAACTCCGTAACGATTTCACCCGAGCATAAGACTTTTTCGCAAATCATTCCATTACTCAGAGCTACTGCCTGGCTGAGGAGCTTCTCAAATTCGTTTTTAAAGAATTCTGCTCGTGCGGCGCAGTCAGCATTCGCCGGAGTGAAGCCGGCTTTCAGAAAAAAGGAATGCTCCTTCATAATTCGTCCGAAAAACAGGTGCAGCTCCAGAGATTCCGCAGCATAATTTTCAGTATACATATTGACCTCCATAGATTGTATGATACTCTCATTATATGAGCCGGAATGCTGATTCGTTACAGCAGTAAGTTCAATCGCACGCCCTTTTAAAAAGCTTATGCTAAAGAAAACACGGTATCATCGTATGATCGACAATACCGTGTTTTTATCTGTATTTATGATTGTTCTTCCTTCTTGATACGGAATATGGCTCTCAACAGACCTGAAAGCACTTTCGGACTCTTTATAACCACAATTTTCATTATGTATTCCTCCTTCACAGTTATATTCCATTATATTCATCTGCAAGGGTTTGGTGATTATTTTTTTGAAAGTACTATAAGAGCAGTTCCCTCTTCAATATCAAGCAATGCCTCAGGCTCGGAGAACTCATTGCTGACTCCGATAGGGAAATTATTCCGTATCACCGCTTCTTCCAACGGATATTTTACGCCGCTGAGACGCTTTACTTTAAGCTGCTCGGAGTAGGCAAAAAAAGCAAAATACCAGCCGTCCAGCCTATTATAACGGCGCTCACCCTTCTCCTGAAGCATTACAATATTATCGCTGTCCTCAAGTGAAGCTCTGCAGCCATGCTCAGCTGCATATTTCAAGGTCTGAACATTGGCGAATGTGTGGTCGAAACGTCCGCCTAATGCTCCGTATATCCGTATCTGCTCCGCTCCGTCCGATATCGCAGCTTTCACCGCAAGAAGCGTATCTGTATCATCCTTTTCGGGGACACTCCGCATTATCACTGAGCTCTCAGGCAGCTCTCCCTTATAGGAATCAAAATCACCGACTACTATATCAGGGTTCAGCCCAAGCTCCTGAACATATCTCAGACCGCCGTCGGCACAAATTATTTTTTCTCCGTCATTTATCCTGATAAAGCTTGTATCGGAAATCTCTCCGCCTGCAAATATATGACAGACTCTCATTTAAGCTCCCACTCCTTGATCTGTTTCGCCTCTTCATACATTGCACAGTAATTCGCATGACGGCTTTCATGAATTTTTCCGTCTCTCACAGCCTGAATCACTGCACATCCCTTTTCGCAGGTGTGAGAGCAGTCTTTGAAACGGCATTCCCCGGAATATTCGGCAAATTCAGTGAAACAGTCTGCAAGCTCCTCTTTACGGATAATATCGTATTTGTTCGTCTCGAATGTAGAAAATCCAGGAGTATCCGCGATATATCCACCTCCCGCAAGCTTGTAAAGCTCCGCATGACGTGTTGTATGGCGGCCTCTTCCGAGCTTCCTGCTTATTTCAGCTGTCGGGATATTCAGCGCAGGATCAATTGCATTAAGCAGCGTTGACTTGCCTGCACCTGAATTTCCGGTAAAAGCGCTGATTTTTCCATTCAGCAGACTACGGATATTTTCGATTGACTCCTTTTGCTGATAGTCAGCCTTCAGAAGATCAATTCCGATGCTGCCATAAATGCTCTCTATCTTCTCCGCATCCTCAAGATCAATTTTTGTTATCACAATAACCGGCTTTATACCCTTATATTCTGCAATTGCTATGAATTTATCCAGCAAAAGCAGATTCGGTGACGGACTGCAAGTTGAAACAACAAAAACAAGCTGGTCAAGATTTGCAAGCGGCGGACGAATGATACTGTTCCTCCGTTCGAGGATTTCAGTTATTACCTCTCCGTCAGTTTCAACCGAATCGCCCACATAGGGGCTGATTCCTTTGTTGCGGAAAACTCCTCTTGCTTTGCACTCATATATGCCGTCAGGGGACTCTACTGTATAGAGTCCCCCTAAGCATTTTATTATTATTCCTCTCTGCATATAATTACTCTCCGGGCTTATTCAACCGGTATTTCAGCGTCTGTCGGTGCGTCGGTCGGGGGATCTGTCGGTGCAGGCGTAGGAGGCTCGGTTGGTGCAGGAGTCGGAGCCGGCGTCGGAGGCTCGGTCGGTGCAGGTGTCGGAGGTTCTGTCGGCGCAGGCGTCGGAGGCTCTGTCGGAGGTTCCGTCGGAGGCTCGGTTTCTTCTATATATCCGCCTACAGCAGTAAACGCACCTGTTATATCCTCGCTTACGGGAGTAAAGCTTGATGTCTCAAAGTTCACTCTGTACTCACCGATGATTGCTGTCAGGCTGTTGCTTGTATTTGTCAGAACAGCTCTTACCGGGACATTCTGTCCTGAGCCTGCAAGCTTAACACTTACCTCATTGATTCCCAGACCAGCGGTTGCCGATGTGGAGAACGTATTTGTAGTACCGTCATCGTTCTGAACGATGAAATCAATTATGAATCTTCCCATAGCATCGGACGGAATCGGCATATTAACCATAATCTCACCCTCAGGCGGAACTCCGTCACTGACCTTGAGTACGATCTTTGTTCCAGCTTCAACCTTTTCGCCGGGCTGAATGCTCTGCTCAAAGATAACGCCCTCTTCCTCATAGGAATGACTGTTTTCTATTTCTACATCAAGTCCGAGATACGACATCATCTGCGAAACTTCATCAATGGTTTTTCCTACATAGTTTTCGACCTCAACAGTTTCGGAGTCAAGTCCCATGCTTACATAGACTACGATGGTCGTTCCCTTTTCGACCTCGGTACCCTCTTCAGGAACAGTTCTGATAACCTTATCCTTGTCGATTTCTGTGCTGGAAGCATGCTTGATCTCGCATACAAATCCGGCGTCAACAAGCCGCTGCTGAACTGCCTCTATATTGAGATTTGTCAGTCCTGTAGGAATCTTTGCCTTTTCAACTCCGCGGCTGATCACAACCTTGACAGTGTCGCCCTTCTTTGAAGCAACGCCTGATTCGGGATCCTGACTTATGATGCAGCCGGTATCCATTTCATTGTATTCGTAGCCGTTTTCCTGAATGCTTATTTTATCACCGTACATACTTACAGCCTCGTTGTAGTCCATACCAATGAGATTCGGCATCTTGAAGTCAGCGCTTCCTCCGTCGCTGCTGAGGAGATCCTTGACAAGAGTAGCAACGAATATTACTGCAACGATAATAACTACTACAACTGCCGCTGTAAGAACGGGAACTACAAGTGAAGAACGCTCTTCTTCTTCCTCATCTTCCTCATAGTCGTCATCGTAATCCTCAACCGGAACCTGATTTCCGCTGTATGCAGACGGATATGCCTGATTATGATCAGCAAGCTGCGGTTCACCTGCATAGGAATTACCCTCGCCCTGAGCATTCGGAATAGCACTGTAAACGTTTACGGACTCCGGAATCGCCTCCTGATAATATCCGAAGGAAATTGCAGGATTATTCTTAAACGCTTCAATATCCGCAATCATTTCAGTTGCCGAAACATATCTGTCCTCGGGCTTCTTTTCCATCGCCTTGAGCACAATCTCCTCAAGTCCTGCGGGAATATCAGGGTTTACAGCTCTCGGACGATCAGGAATATCCTGCATATGCATTACTGCTATTGAAACAGGACTGTCGCTGTCAAACGGCTTTCTTCCTGCGAGCATCTCATACATCATAGCTCCGATGGAGTAAATATCGCTCTTAGCATCGGTTACATCGCCCTTTGCCTGCTCGGGACTGATGTAATGTACGCTTCCGATAGCCTGATCCGTAGCAGTTTTGCCTTCTTCACGGGCAAATTTAGCGATTCCGAAGTCCATGACCTTGATCGTGCCGTCGGTGAACATCATTATATTCTGAGGTTTGATATCACGGTGAACGATTCCCTTTTCATGAGCATGCTGGAGGGCACGGAGAATCTGGATAACAAAGTGAACGGTATCCTTCCAGGTGAGGACCTTTTCTTCCTCGATATATTCCTTGAGAGTGATACCGTCGATGTACTCCATAACGATATACTGAATCTTATCGGAGAATCCGACATCGTAGATCTTTACGATATTCGGGTGCGACAAAACTGCGATTGCCTTTGACTCGTTTCTGAAGCGGCGGAGAAATTCCTCATTCTCAGCGAATTCCTTCTTGAGAATTTTTATCGCAACAGATTTATTGTCGATAACATCTACTCCCCTATACACGTCTGCCATTCCGCCGACGCCTATAAGCTCGGTTATTTCATATCTTCCGTCAAGCTTTTTTCCAATGTTTTTATCCATTAAATCTCCCCCTGTCTTAATCTGAAACTACCGCAACGGTTATATTGTCACGACCACCCTTGCCAAGCGCAAGGTTTATCAATTCTTCTGCAACATCATCAAAGGATGATTCCGTAATAACGTCATATATTTCCTCGTCGGTGCAGTATCCCGACAGACCGTCGGTACACAGCAGCAGACTGATTTTTTCCTCATAATCAAGCATAAAAGTATCAGGAGTTACAGTTTTCTCAACTCCGACTGCTCTGACAAGCATATGCTTCTGCGGATGAAGTTCTATTTCCGCTTCACTGATCTTGCCCTGCTCATAAAGCAGAAACGCAACATTGTGATCCGTCGTTATTCTGTGGAGACCTGTATTTGTGATCAGATAAGCTCTGCTGTCGCCGACATTTACAATGAAAGCCGTTCTGCTGTTCACGAATGCGGCAACACAGGTCGTTCCCATGCCGAAATTTTTGAAATCAAATCTCGCTTTTGTATATATCACGGAGTTTGCTGCCGATACCGACGCTGCAAGCAGCTTGCGGATATCGTCGTCACTCAGACTCTCGCTGTAGCCTGCTGAAAATCTCTGAAAAAACTCCTCAACTGCAAGCATACTTGCTTCTCTTCCAGCACGCTCTCCTCCCATACCGTCACATACGACTGCAAGAAGATTGTGACCGAAATATTCACATCTGACTGCATCCTGATTTTCATCACGCTTCAGTCCGATATTTGTCGCTGATCTGTATCTCAACTTTCCGCACCTCCGTTCAATTATTTCCGGCTGCATCCCGCCTCAGCTGTCCGCAAGCCGCCTCTATATCGCTGCCAAGAGTTCTTCTGACAGTTGCATTTATACCTCTTTTATTAAGGAGTCTCGCAAACTGCTCAACTCCCGAGCGTGCAGTTTTATAGCTGCGCTCCTTGACCTTGTTAACGGGAATCAGATTTACATGACAGTTTATTCCTCTCAGAAGTGAGGCAAGCTTATCGGCATCGGCGTCTGATGAGTTGACATCATCAATCACCGCATACTCAAAAGTAACCCTTCTGCCTGTTTTGTCGATGTAATCCCTGCACGCCTTGATCAAGCTATGCATATTATATGTCCTGTTGACAGGCATTATTTCACTTCGCCTGTCGTTATCGGCACTGTGGAGAGACACTGAAAGCGTCAGTCCGAGTCTGAGCTGAGCAAGCTCATAAATCTTCGGAACGATCCCGCATGTCGAAAGCGATACATGGCGCAGACTCAGATTGTTTCCGTTCTTATCGGAAACAAGATTCAGAAATTTCACCACGTTATCGTAATTATCCAGAGGCTCGCCGATTCCCATAAGTACGACGCCCGATACACGGATTCCCGAATCCTTTTCGGTTTCGTATATCTGCATCAGAATTTCGGACGGTTCGAGATTTCTCACGAAGCCTGCAATAGCGGACGCACAAAAGCGGCAACCCATTTTGCAGCCGACCTGCGTGGAGATACAAATGCTTCTGCCGTAATTGTATTCCATCAGAACAGTCTCGACGAAATTTCCGTCCGGAAGCCTATAAAGATATTTTACAGTATTATCTATGGAAGATTCAAGCTTTTTCTGTATAAATAGTCTTTTTATACAAAATCTTTCTTCAAGTTTTAATCGCAGTTGGTTGGATAAGTCGGTCATTTCCTCAAAGCCGAAAACTCTTTTTACATGAAGCCACTGATATATCTGCTTTGCGCGGAACTTTTTTTCGCCCATCTCAACCAGAAGCGCTTCAAGCTCGTCGAGTTTCAGACTGAGAATATCTGTTTTTTCCAAAATATCACCTTGCTTTTCTGACTTTTGATATGAAGAAGCCGTCGCTTCCGAAATGCTGAGGGAAAATGCTTGCTTTATATGAACCGAACGGTTCACCAAGCTCCTCTAAGAAGCTGACAGGCTCAAGCTCGGGATGATTCTCAAGCAGTCGGTCTATTACCGCATCATTCTCAGCTCGTCTCAATGTACAGGTCGAGTAGATAAGCTCTCCGCCGACTTCGAGGTAATTGAGCGCATTTTCTGCAATTTTATATTGTATCTCTGGAAGATTTTCAAAATCCTCGGGATTCTTGTACTTGATCTCCGGTTTTCTGCGTATCGCTCCGATTCCCGAGCACGGAACATCGCAGAGGATCTTACTGAACTTTGGCAGGGCTTCATTGAATTTTGCGGCGTCCCCTGCCATTGCCCTGATATTGGTGAGTCCGAGACGTTCTGCTCCGTCACGAATCAGCTTCACTCGCTTATCATGGAGGTCAAAGGCGTAAATCTCACCCTTATTGTTCATCATTTCCGCCATGGTAAAGGTCTTTCCGCCCGGAGCCGCACATATGTCAAGAACTCTGTCGTTCTCATCCGGATTCACTGCCATGCAGCAGAGCTGTGACGCTCTGTCCTGAACGTGGAAAAATCCCTTTCTGAACGCTTCCGCAGAAGTCGGGTCTCCACCGCCCAGAATATAGCAGCCGGGAAGCTTCTCATATTTTTCAGCACTTATCTTCCCAAGAGCTTCAAAAAGCTCCTCCTCGCTGCACCTCACAGAATTCATTCTGATCGTAACAGGAGGCTTGTCCAATGCATCCGAAAGAAGATTTCTCATCATCTCGGGACCGTAATCGGCACAGAGGCTCTCAACAAGCCAGTCGGGAGCTGAATACATTATTGATGATGAATGCAGTATATCCATCGGAATCGGATATTCCTTATTTCTGCGTATGAAGTTTCTCAGCACTGCGTTGACCATGCCCGACGCACTTGTCTTTCTGAATTGCTTTGCAAGAGCCACACTCTCATTTACTGCGGCATTATCGGGAATTCCCTCCATGTACAGGAGCTGATAGATTCCGCTGCGAAGGATATTCAGAATCACGTCATCAAGCTTCTCGGGCGGACGTGATGACAGACCGCCGATTATATGGTCGAGAGTTATCTTTCGCTCAATTACTCCGTAATAAATGACGGAGCACAGCTTCTTGTCCCTGTCGGAAAGCTCCGAGGAATCAAGTCCGCTGCTGAGCTGTATATTTGAGTAGCTGCCCTTTCTGAACGTCTTGTTCAGCAGTTCGACAGCGATATATCGTGGATTATTCATTAGTCACTCCGTCTTGACATGGCAATAAGTCTCAAAAGCTGGATAATAGCTGTTATAAGCGACGCTACATAGGTCAGTGCAGCTGCTCTGAGAACCTTTCTTGCTTTCGGAACTTCGTCTGTATCAAGAATTGCATCGCTTTCCAGTGTTGCAAGCGCTCTGCTGCTCGCATTGAACTCAACAGGAAGCGTAATGAGCTGGAATGCTACAACCGCAAGAAACAGGATGATTCCGATATTGATAAGAACCTCGTTGAAGCTGAGACAGATTCCCAGAACTATAAGAATATATGACAAGCGTGAACAGAGATTTGTAACCGGAACCATCTTGCTTCTGATTACAATGGGGGCGTACTGCTCAGCGTGCTGAACTGCATGACCGCACTCGTGAGCCGCAACTCCGATTGCTGCAACACTTGTCTTGCCGTAAACAGAGTCGGATAAACGTATAACATTAGCTGTCGGGTCAAAGTGGTCGGTAAGATTTCCTTTAATTCTCTCAATTCTTATGTTGTAGAGTCCATTGCTGTCAAGAATTCTTCTTGCCACCTCATCAGCGGTTATTCCACGTCTGTTACTTACTTCGCTGTACTTGTTGTAGGTCATTTTCACGTTTGCAGACGCTGCAAGCGGAATTATCAAAAGCAAAAGCCAATATAACATATAGTTCATAGCATTATCCTCTCTTTCTAACCAAGCAATTCGCCTTTTGTAAGCTTTTTTCCTCTTAAAAAGTCAGCTGTACGCATACGTTTGCTGCCCTCAAGCTGAATCTCGCAGAATGTCACAAGTCCTCCGTCGCCGCACTTAACAGTGAAGGAATCCGGATTCACAATCTCTCCGTTCTGCGCTTCGGAAGCATTCCCCTTCTCAATAACTGAACTGTATACTTTAAGCCGTTTGCCTCCGAGCATAGTAAAGCCTGTCACTCCACGGATTGTATTGTGAATTTCAGCTGCGCTCTTTGAAAAGTCCAGCGCACTCATATCCTTGCGAATCATAGGAGAGTAGCACGACAGCGAATCATCCTGCTTTTCAGGAGTGACTGTTCCCTTTTCAAGAGCGTCAATTGTCTCCATGAGCAGCTCACCGCCGATTACTGACAGACGCTCGTAAAGCTCCTGATATGTCTCATTTTCGCCGATTTCAGTTTCTCTTTTAAGGAGCATATCTCCCGTATCGAGTCCCTCTGCCATGAGCATTGATGTAACACCCGTTCTGGTTTCACCATTCAGGATGCACCAGTTTATAGGGGCAGCTCCTCTGTATCTTGGCAGCAGCGACGCATGAATGTTCACGCAGCCGTACTCAGGAAGCTCCAGAATCTCTTTTGGAAGAATCTGACCATAGGCTGTTACAACTATCAGCTCGGGAGCAATTGCTCTCAGAAGCTCCAGCGACTCGGCTGCATCGTCACCCTTTCTCAGCGAAAGCGGCTGATACACGGGCAGCTCATACTCCTGTGCGGCTTTCTTCACGGGAGTAGGTATCATCTTGTAACCTCTGCCCTTTGGCTTATCAGGCTGAGTAAAGACTGCCGCCACTTCATGTCCGCTTTCAGCAAGTGCCCTGAGACACGGAACCGCAAAATCGGGAGTTCCCATAAATACTATTTTCATTTTACTCCAACTCCTCGGGACGAACGAATTCTTCAACTATTTCAGTAAATACATGACCGTCAAGATGGTCGTTTTCATGGCAGGTACACTGCGCTCCAAGCTCGGTGAAATCACGTTCATACAAGTTTCCGTTTCTGTCCTGAGCACGGAGTCTGCACTTCATCGGACGTGTAACGTATCCCCACCTGTCAGGACACGAAAGACAGCCCTCGAGAACTCTCTGCTTGCCCTTTGTTCTGATAATTTCAGGATTGATAGCCTCGATTTTCTCGTCATCAAGATGCATGATAAAAATTCTGCGGCAGATTCCTATCTGCGGAGCCGCAAGTCCGACTCCCTGAGCCTTTTCGAGAGTTTCATGCATATCGTCAAGCAGAACAGCAAGCTTTTCATCAAAAGCCTCCACAGGTCTGCAAACCTTGTGAAGCATACTGTCCTGGTCAGTCAGAATTTTTCTAAGTGCCATTAGAATAACCGTTCCTTTCGTGTATCTGTTGTATACGAGTCCGTTCAGACTCCTGCATCGCCGTTCATATCGGCGTATAGTGTAATTTTTGACATTTCCCTGAGCTTTGCGGATTCCACAAGAACAGCATTTATAAAGCTTCTCATTTCAGCGTTGTTCTTGCATTTCATGATGATCCTGTATCTGAATTTACCGTTGATCTTTCCGTAGGAGCATTTGACAGGTCCGAGAACTCTGACAGGAGTTTTCGGATTATGCTCCTTCAGCTTCCGGCTCATAAAGCTCAGAACCGCATCAGCTCCGATTTTTACAGCTGTATCGTCTGTTCCCGCAAAGCAGAACACGCACATATCGCAGACAGGAGGAAAAATCATTGCACGTCTTATGGCAATTTCCTCACGATAGAAGCCTGCGTAGTCCTGCTGAGCCGCAAGATTCATGACGTAATGCTCGGGCATGAAGGTCTGGAGCAAGGCTCTGCCTTTGCTCTCTCCACGTCCGCTTCGTCCGACTACCTGCGTTATCAGCGAAAAGGTTCGCTCGTAGCTGCGGAAATCTCCTGCGTAGAGAGCCTTATCGACTGAAAGCACTCCCACCAGCGTCACATTCGGGAAGTCCAGCCCCTTTCCTATCATCTGAGTTCCGACCATAATGTCATACTCACCATTACGGAAAGCAGTAAAATTCTTCTCGTATGAATAACGGGAAAAGGTCGTATCGGCGTCCATTCTCAGGATTCTCGCCGAAGGGAAAAACATTGCAAGCTCTTCTTCAAGTCTCTGCGTACCGAATCCCATGCTTTTCATTCGTTCAGATCCGCAAATCGGGCAGGATTTCACCGGCTCAGAGGAATATCCGCAGTAGTGACACATCAGTCTGCCGTTTGCCTTATGAAACGTCATCGGGACAGAGCAATTCGGGCAATACACAGGCTGATAGCAGTCGCAGCAGCTTATTATCGTATGATACCCTCTCCTGTTGAGAAGCAGTATTGTCTGTTCACCGTTTCTGAGATTCAGATTGATTTCCTCGACAAGCCTCTGACTGAATTCCGCTTTATTTCCGGATTCACGCTCGAGATTCATGTCGATTATTTCTACCTCGGGCAGCTCCGCACTGTGATAGCGCTTTTTCATCTCAAGGAGTCTGTAGATTCCCTTTTCAGCAAAATAATAGCTCTCTACCGACGGTGTTGCCGACGCCAGAAGCAGAGCAGCTCCATGATATGCACAGCGCTGCTTGGCAATGTCGCTTGTTGTATATCTTGGTGAGCTTTCGGATTTATAGGAACGCTCACCCTCCTCATCCATAATGATGAGACCTATATTGTCCAGAGGCGCAAATACGGCACTTCTTGTACCTATTACTATGCTCGCATCGCCTCGTTTTATTCGTTTGTATTCATCAAGACGCTGTCCGAGTGACAGTCCGCTGTGGATCACAGCCACTTTGTCACCGAAAAGCGCTCTGAATCGTTTAAGGATCTGCGGAGTCAGTCCGATTTCGGGAATAAGCAGAAGTGCCTGTCTCCCCATCCTGACTGTATCGCTGATAAGCTTTTCAAATACAGAGGTCTTTCCGCTGCCTGTTACTCCATGAAGCAGAAAAACCGAGGGCTTTCGCTCAAAGACCTGAGCCAATACCGCATCATGAGCCTTTTGCTGTTCATCAGAAAGAATTATTTCATCCGGATTTCGGCGTTCGAATTCTCCTGCATCCACTCCGCGAAGCAGCTCATAGTCATATTCCTCGGCAGCTCCATTGGCGGCAAGACGCTTCACGACGGCAGCGGTAACTCCGCACATATAAGCAAGCTCCTTGACAGTTGCAGTCCCGCATTCCCTCAGGAATTCAGCTGCCGCTTTCTGCTTTGGAGTGAGCTTGAATTTCTCGGGAGAATTGAGATATTCCTCAGTCAGCCGCACCATTTTTACCGAAGCGTCGCCGACATTCTGACGGAAAATATCGTTCGATTCAAGCGCTCCGCAATCGCAAAGCTCGTTCAGAAGTCGTTTATTTCCCTGACTCACCGCCGAATCTGCAATTATCTGCACTGCCTTGCCGGTTTCTGCACATGACATCGCTTCAAGAAGCTCCCGTGCTTCCCTGGAAAGTACGGAATAATTCCCGAACTCCCTGTTCAGCTTATAGCACTCCTTAACAGTCACGCTCATAGCCGGCGGAAGCATCGCTCTGACCGCTTCAAAGTAGGTACAGAAAGTGTTCTCCCTGATATATACAGCAAGTCTGATAAGCTCCTCTGAAATAACGGGATTCTCGTCGATCTGCTCTGTGAGCGGCTTGAGTCCCGAAGCGTCTCCATCAGTCAGAGCCATTACAACTCCGGTACGCAGCTGATTGCCTCTGCCGAATCTGAGCAGCACCCTGCATCCGCATTTAAGCGTGGAAGCCATTTTTTCAGGCACTGCATAGCTGAACAGCATATCAAAAGAATAGGCTGTATTACTGACAGCCATCTCCGCTATCAGGGACATTAATTATTCTCCCTGATCCTCGTAAACAATCTTCTGCTTGCCGCATGCGATCTCCTCAACAGCGGTCTTAACGGGCTTCTCCTCGAGCATCATATTGTTCTCGTAGAGCTCGTCAGCGATCTCTCTTGCACGCTTTGCTACAGCGATCACAAGGGAATAAGGACTTTCGTTCTTTGAAATAATCTGATTTACTGCCGGTCTAAGCATTTTTCATCACTCCATCCAAAAATTCAGCGGCATACTCGGTTTTCAAGCTTTCTGCCTTTATAACAGCTCTGAAGTCGCTTACTGCGTCCTCAAGAGCATCGTTAACGATTATATAGTCATATTTCTGAGCATATGTAAGCTCATTGGCAGCAGCTGCCACACGCTTCGCAATTATCTCGTCGGTTTCAGTGCCTCTTTTTCTGAGACGTCTCTCAAGCTCTCCGATTGACGGAGGAACTATAAAGACAAACATCGCATCGGGCCGGAGCTCTCTGATTTTCATTGCGCCCTGAACCTCTATTTCAAGAATAACGTTCTTTCCCTGTTCAAGCTTACTGTCTACCTCATCCGCAAGCGTTCCGTAATAGTTGTCGCAGTAGCAGGCGTATTCGAGCATCCTGCCGTTTTCAATATTTTTCTCAAACTGCTCTCTGGTCAGAAAATGATAGTTTACTCCGTCAATTTCGCCTTCACGAGGAGCTCTTGTCGTAGCGGAAACTGAACAATAAAAATTGTCATCTTTGAGGATCTCCGCAAGCATTGTGCCCTTTCCGCAGCCCGAAGGCGCTGAAAAGACGATGAGTCGTCCTTTATTCATTATCATTTGAACCTCCCGATTCATTTATTCTGGAAGCAAGAGTTTCTGTTATCAAAGAGGAAAGAATAACATGTCCGCTGTCCATTATTATAACCGCACGGGTCTTTCTTCCATACGTTGCATCTATAGCTCTGCCGTCGTCACGAGCCTCCTGAACAAGCCTTTTGATCGGCGCAGATTCAGGACTCACGACAGTTACTATCTTATCGGCGGAGACCATATTGCCGTATCCGATATTTATCAGCTTCATTCTCTCACCTACTCGATATTCTGAATCTGCTCCCGGATTTTCTCGATCTCCGCTTTCATATCAACAACGATCTTTGTGATTTCCAGATTCTGAGCCTTTGAGCCGATCGTATTGACCTCACGATTCATCTCCTGAACGAGAAAATCGAGCTTTCTGCCCACAGCCTCTTCGGAATCAAGCATTGTCTCGAGCTGCGAAACATGACTTCTGAGTCTGACAGTTTCCTCATCAACAGCGATTTTCTCTGCAAAAATCGCAGCCTCGGTGACGATACGCTGCTGGTCGATCCCCTTATTTTCAAGGATCTCCTCAAGCTTCGCACTCAGCTTATTTCTGTAGTTTTCGACAGTCTGAGGAGATATTCTCTCGACCTCAGAAACCATATTCAGAATAAGCCCAGCCTTTTCAATCACATCGACGCGCAGCTTAGCTCCCTCAACCTTACGCATTTCCTTGAAACGTCCAAGAGCCTCTTCCGCAACCTGAGAAATATCCTGCCAGATCTGCTCCTCATCGTCAGGAGCCTTCTGAACATTGAAGATATCCGGAAGCTTAATGAGATTTGAAAGCTTGAGATCGTCCCCGAGCATCAATTCCTGAGAAACGCTTCTGAGAGCGGATACATAGCCTTCTGCTACGCATTTGTTAATATGAATAACTGAATCTTTTGCCTCAATATTATTAATAGTAACAGCAACCTCAACCTTACCTCGTGAGACACTGCTCTTAACGAGAGATTTCAGCTTCTCGTCGATATAATTATAAACACGGGGAATTCTTGAAGTATACTCAAAATATCTGTGATTCACCGAACGGATTTCAACAAGGATATCACGTCCGTTCAGGATCTTCTGAGCTCTTCCGTAACCGGTCATACTGCTGAGCACTGTATCGCCTACCTCCTAGATTTACACATAGTCGCATAATAATGCTATTATAATATTATAGCATCTATTACAAAAAATTGCAAGCACTTTAATAAAAAAAGAGGACGCTAAAGCGTCCTCTTTAATATTCTGTATCAAATTATGACAATGTGGACTCAGGAAGAGTAGCAAGCAGCTGTGCAAGCTTCTTCTGAATTGAAAGAGCGTCCATGTTGGAGATACCGTCACCATTCTGGTAAACGTCACCATTAGCTAAGCCCTGAGGTGTAAGCGGATTTGCTTCCTTGTTAGAAACATAGCTCATGATTACAGCAGCGTCATTGATGTTAACTACGCCGTTGCAGTCAGCGTCACCCCAAAGTGTAACTGCAGGAAGATCATCAGTAGTAGTTTCACCCTCAGGATCAAGCGGATCAACCTCAGGATAGAGGAGTGCCATAGCACCGTAAGCCATGAGAGCGTCACCAGCGTGCCAGAATCTGTGGTAGTTAAGGTCAACGCTTTCAGTTGAACCTGTAGAATCGTAAGCAGCCTTGAGTTCCTGATACTTCTCTTCGTACTGGTAGCTTTCACGGATAGAGCTGAATGTAGCGCCATTCTCAAGCTTAGAACCGTCAGGCATTGTTCCTCTGTAGTTAGTAGGAATCCAAACTTTCTGCTCAAAGAGTCTCTTAAGGCTTCCGTTGTTCTCTGTGAAGGAGATACCGATCTCATCACGTCCGAGATCCCACTGAGTGCTGAGGAGCTTGTTAGCTGTGTAAAGAGCCTTTTCAGCAACTGAGCTGCCGTTCTCGTTATTAGCGAAGGAACCATCAACCTTATTAGCAGCTGCGTAGTAAATGAGTGTATTACAGAGTGAAGATACACAACCAACGTCAGACATACCGTAACCAGCGATCTCGCAGTGGTAGTTGTCGTTAGCATTCGGATCATAAACACCACCATTATCATCCCATGAAGCAGGCTGGTTGTTCATATCGAATACAGCGTCATCGCCGCCGATTTCGCCCCAGTTAAGAGTTGAAGGAATAGCGTATGCGAGAGTATCGCCGTCCTCTGTTACATAGTCAAACTTAGTATTCTCGATGAACCAGTTAACCCATCTGTCAAGGATAGCTTTGAGAGCTTCCTCAAGTGAAAGGCCGCCGCACTGGATGCCGAGGCTATCGCCGTTAGTCTTTACATAGTAGTAAAGCTCAGCAAGACGCTGTACAGCCCATACCTGGTTACCGATCCAGTGGTTTGAACCCGGGTCAGCGTATACAGGGTGAGCAACATAAGCCATCTCATAGAATGTAGATGTACCAGTAGGATATGTCTCATATCTACCGTTGAGTGAGTTTGTACAACCGCCGCCGATCGGGCCTTCAGCTGACTGGAGCCAGAGGTACATTTCAACCTGTCTCTTGAGTGACTCTTCGTAGTCAGAAACAGCGTTTGTGCTCTTCATGCCGCTCTTGAGACCGCTGTCTGCGAGGAGAGCGTAAGCTGCGAGCGGGTTCTGATAGAACTCGTGTGAGTGTGAGCATCCGATCTGCCATGCCCATGAATACTGGCTGGACATATCGCCGCCCCAAGCTGTATACCAAGCTCTGAGGAAGTGCTGACCCTTGATGCTGTTAGCTGTATTAGCAGAATCCTCCCAGATGTTCTGGCAGCCAATCTTCTTGTAGTACTTATCGAACATGTCGTTACGGAGCTGGTCACCCATCTTACCAGCAAGAGCTGTGATTGAGCTGTCGCCTACGCCGTAAAGATTTGCAAAGTAAACTGCCTGAATAGCACGGTCCTCAGCGTCAGGAGCGTTTGTAAATGCATACTGTGCAGCAACGTTGCCTACGCCGTTGAAGATACCCTTGATACCGTCGCTTGTATTACCATACTTGAGTTCCTCGAGACAAGGATGCGGAACTGTCTCGAAACAAGACTCCTGACGTCCTCTCTGGAATGTATTGATGAATACAAAGTCTCCGCCTGTCCACTTAGACTGGTCAGAAAGGCTGTCTCTGGAACCGCCGAAGCCATACCAGTCATCTACGTCAGCGAGCCAGTGCATAAGGTAGTAACCGTTGTCGCTTGAATAAGCAGACTTGAACTCGTTATAAAGCGGGTTCTTAGCGTCGCCGCCCTGGTTAGAAGTAGGATACTCCTCAGGAGTGTCAAGCTCAGGAGCTGTATCAGCCTTAAGACCGTTGGGCTGATTCCAGATGCTCTTAAGGTTCATTGAATCTGTACCAGCAGCCTCAGACCAACCAGGAATCATAGCTTCGAGTGTTTTCCAAGCCTTGGGAAGATCATTTGTAGCGGAAAGGTCATTTGTGCTTGCTGCGCCGAGAGCATCTCTCATTGCAGCTACCCATGCAATGTAGGACATAGCCTCTGATGTTGTCTCGTGACCGTAGTCAGGAGCCTCACAGATTACTGTCTCTACAGCATGGTAAGGAATACCGAATGAACCAGAACCATTGTCGTTCTGACTGAGGTATCCGTTTGTCTGACCGTTTGTGATAACGTCATCGTAAAGTGAGCCAAACCATGCAGCATAGCTTCTGTCAGTTTCTTTGCTGTACTCTGTAGCAGTTGAAGCAGCACTTGCCATTGTAGGGAGAAGTGCTGATACTGAAACTGTAGCTGCGAGAACCGCAGCTGTCAATGCCTTGTTCTTCTTACTAATCATAAGAAATTACCCCTCTCGTAAAGTTTAATTGAAATAATAGAAAATAAAAAAATAAGAATGGTTCCGCCGGAACATACAAGCCTGCGGAAATGTGTGCGAAAATACTTCGTACACTGTGTGACAGTTCACGACTGTATCACACAACCCTCAAACTATTTTCAAGTAAATTATATTCTACTTTTTGGTCAATGTCAACAGTTTAATTGATTTTCTTATAAGAAATCATATGATTTCGGCTCAATGCACCAATTAGCATTGGTTTTTTTGTACACTTTGTCCATTTTATTCCGTTGAGAATTCGTTTCTATATTGATTTTTTTTGAATTAGATAATTTCAGAACTCAAATTTTTCATGATTCATCTGATTCACAATAATCTTTCACGAATTTCTCACACTTACAGTTTAACATTTGTTGGAAAATGACTATAGTCCGTTTCTTTCACCCAACCTCGTAGCAATCAAATTAACAGTTCGATAATTATTTAGCAATGATTTGTTCATGTTTTTTTGAGATAATATTAGTGTGTGTGTTTATACTATTGTATATAATTGCCTTGCGTTTTTATATAATTACTTTTTGAAAGGAGAAGCTCATGATTACTATTGAAAATCTGACCAAGTTTTACGGCAAGAATCGTGCTGTAAATAACATAAGTTTTACAATCAATGATAATGAGATTCTGGGTTTTCTGGGACCTAACGGCGCCGGAAAATCTACCACCATGAACATGATCGCCGGATATCTTCCTATGTCAGCCGGCACAGTCACAATCTTCGGAACCGATATCAGCAAGGAACCTACTAAGGCTAAGCAGAATATCGGCTATCTCCCCGAGATCCCGCCTGTCTATCCCGATATGAAGGTTAAGGAATACCTTTCTTTCTGTGCAGGACTTAAAAAGGTTCCCCGCAGTCAGCGCGCTTCTGAGATCGAACGCGTTATGGAGCTTCTGAAAATTACCGACATGAAATCCCGTCTTATCAAGAATCTTTCCAAGGGTTACAAGCAGCGTGTCGGATTTGCTCAGGCTCTTCTCGGAAATCCGAAATTCCTTATCCTTGACGAGCCTACTGTTGGTCTCGACCCGAATCAGGTTGCTGAAGTACGTCAGATCATCAAAGATCTCAAAAAGGAACACTCTGTTATCTTCAGCTCGCATATCCTCAGTGAGGTAAGCGCTGTCTGTGACCGTGTTGTCATTATTAATAAGGGCGATATCAAGGCTATTGATACTATCGAGAATCTTGAGAGCACCTTCAAGGATAATCTCTTCCTCAATGCCAGAGTTGCCGGCCGTCAGGAACAGATCGTATCCGTTACACGAGCTGTTCCCGGCGTTAAGTCAATCGCTGAGATCAACCCCGTAAGCGACGGCGTTTACGAGATGAGAATCGCTCTCGAAGGCAATGCGGATGAGATCAGAACTGCCGTTATGTCAGCTCTTCTTGCCAATAACATTCAGATCCTCGAAATCTTCACCGAAAAGCCTAACCTCGAAAATATCTTTATCGAACTTATTAATCAGCCCGCTAAGCGTTCTTCGCTTCAGGATATCGTCGATGAATTGAAGGATGATGCCGATTCCTCCGACGATGCGGCAGATAAGGAGGAAGCATAATGTTTTCAATCTATAAAAAAGAGCTTCAGTCGTTCTTCTATACACCCTTCGCTTACATAATTACGGCGCTGTTCATGCTCCTTTTCACCTACGTTCTCAACACCAGCATCGCCAATATGGATTCCAGTATGCTGCAGTTCTCTTTCACTGAGATCTTCTATAATGTTATTCTCTTTTTCATCTTCCTTATTCCGATCATGACAATGAGAACTTTTTCCGATGAGAGAAAATTCGGCACTGAGGTTCTTCTGATGACCTCGCCTGCAAACGTTTTCAAGATCGTTATCGCAAAATTTCTCGGAAACGTTACGGTATTTGCTTTCATGCTCGTCGGATCATCACTCTTCCCGATCGTTACCGCTATGAACGGCGCTGTTGTTCAGTCTCAGCTCGTCTGCGCTTACGTCGGATTCTTCTGCTGGGGTATTATGTGTATCGCTCTTGGCATGCTTATTTCCTCCTTCACCGAAAACTCCATTATTGCCGCTATTCTCGGTGAGGTCGCTATGCTCGCTGTTCTCTTTGTAGACGATTTCTCAAGAACAGCTTTCGTTTCACAGTATCCTGCACTTCAGTCTGTTCTCGACTCTTTTGCGGCTCAGACAAAGTTCGTATACTTCGCACAGGGCGTTATCAGACTTTCCGATATCATCTTCTTCGTTTCGGCTGTGGTTCTTTTCCTCGGCTGGACAATCATCTCTATCGAGAAAAGACGCTGGAACAGGGGGTAATTCTTAATGAAAAAACGTAAATTCAATCTTTCGGGAGTTGTTGCAATTATTCTTGCAATTCTCGTTCTTGTCGTTCTTATACCTATAAATGTTATTTTCGGCTACTACGACAAAAGCTTCGATATGACTCCCAGCAGCATGTATACCCTGGACGACACTACTAAAGACCTTATCAGCGAGAACAAGCATAAGGAGATCCAGATCTATGCTACATTCACCCTTAAAGAGCTTCGTGACTATCCGTCATATCTGCCGCTCTATCATACTCTCAATGAACTGAAAGAGTATGATAACGTTAAGCTCACTGAGGTGATTCCGGATGAGGATCCCGCTCTCATCAACGAGCTTGATCCCGATAATGCTCTTAATATCGGTACGGGAGATATCATTATCAAGCACGGCGACCTCATGAAAAAGATTGACGCTGCTTCTATCTTCCCTTATGACGATAACGGCGTCAGCGCTTATGCCGGCGAAGAGCTTATCGCAGGCGCTGTCAAAATCGTTACAAGCGGTTCTCTTCCGAAGATTTACTTCCTTACAGGACACGGTGAAAAATCAATTAATGATGAATACGCTAAATTCGGCGAGTATCTCAGAACTACCAACAACTATGAGGCTGCTGAGCTGAATCTTGCTGAGGTTGACGCTGTTCCTGAGGATACCGCAATCATCTTTATTGCAGGTCCGCAGACAGATATCTCGAATGACGAGGCTGAAAAGCTCCGTGCTTTCGCTGAAAAAGGCGGCGCTATGTCGTTCTTTATGGCTCCTGTCGAGGACGAGATCCGCTTCAAAAATATTGAAAGCATTCTCGCTGAATACGAAATAGAAATGCTCTACAATGTTGTAGAGGAAACTAATCCGAACAACCTCCTTGCTGATACTACTGCTCTTGAGATGACAAGCGGTGAGGAACAGCTCAGCGACGCTGAACAGAATCCCCGTGTATTCGCAATCGAGTATACTCCCGCAACCGACAGCTACACCGAGGATCTCACCTCCGGTATACTGGAAATGGTCAGCGAGGGCGACATCGGAGGTATCTCCAATACAAGATCCTTTGTAAGCATTACCACTAACTCACAGTTCATCGAAAAATCGCCTATTATCCAGACCCGCCTCAATACAGATACTACAGGTATGTCTACAGGCTACTCCGCTATCAGCGTTCCTTGCGGCGGCGATGAGAATACTGCTGAATACGCTGAATCCCTTAACGGTCAGATCCTCTACCCGGCATACTACTCTTATAATAAGCAGAACGGCTCAAAGATCCTTGCCTTTGGTACTACAGATTTCCTCGATTTTGAGAATATGCCTCAGACTACTTGGATGACTCAGATGCTTTCACTCTCATCCCTTATCTGGCTCTTTGACAGTAACTACAATATGGATATCGGCAACAAGAGCGTGTCATTTGACTATATGAGCTTCCCAAGTGCTGAAGCTGCTACATCAACTCTGAGAATTTTTACAATCGTGCCTATCTGCATCGCTGTTGTAGGTCTGCTCGTTTGGCTTAAAAGGAGACACTCTTAATGAAAAAACCTATTATTGCTATTATCGCTCTGCTTGTTCTGGCAGCTGCTTCCATAACAGCTTTCCTCTTAGTTAAAAACAATGAGGATAAAAAGGCTGAGGAAGCTGCTGCAAAAGCGGCTGATTATGTTCTTATGAATTTCAGCTCGGATGATATTACCAATGCCTCGTTTACCTTTGATGGGGATTCCTATAACGCTGAGCTGATCGAGGAAGAGTGGACGTTTACAAGTTCCGAGGACTTTATCCTCAATCACACCTATGTACAGGGCGTCTGCACTTATATGTCAACTCTCACTGCTGAGAAGGACTACGGTGAGGCTACTGATGAAAGCAAGGCTATGTACGGTCTTGATGACCCGACTGTTATCACTCTTTCCGACGGAGCTTCCGAGCATACCATTTATGTCGGCGATCTTGATCCGACCTCAACCTATTACTATGTAATGGTTCCGGAGAAAACCAAGATATACGCTATCTCTGCTTCTGACGGCTCCACTCTCAAGACCACTCGTGTTATGATGAGAGACACTTATCTTGTTCCTTATATTGACAATGAGGTCGCTCGTATTCAGGTTATCAAAAACGATGAGACTGTTTACGATCTCACTCTTAATACAGAAACTAATCTCTGGGAGCTTCCTGAGGAATATTCTGACTTTAATGTTGCTCAGACTGCTGTAACTACTATTGTATCCTATCTGACAAGAGCTCAGGCTCAGGAGTTCTTTGAGGAGAATCTTGAGGACCTCTCGACCTATGGCTTCGACGAGCCTGCTGCTGAACTCATTGTTACAGGTACTGACGGCAAGGAATATAGACTCCTGTTCAGCTACTTCGGCAACAACACCAATACTTACACTCACGTTCTTTACGAGAACGGTCAGGTTGCAGTTTTCTATACCGGCGACGTTGACCTTATCGAATGTACTCCTGCTGATTTTCTCGTTCAGGAAATCTGTAATATAAGTGTATTCGATATCACAGGCTTTGATTACTCCTATGAAGAGCATAATGACGTGTTCACTGTTGATATGGATAACAGTATCACGAAAATGAATGATAAGTACACAATCTCAGAAATGGGTGATACCGCTACTACTGCATTCACTAATTTCTATAATTCAATTACTTATATCGCTTTTGATGAGCTTGATTTCGAGGCTCAGCCCGATAAATCCGAGCTTGTACTCAGGGTCAATTTCCACCTCGCTGATGGTTCTGATACGCTCTTTGAGCTGTATAAGGCTGACGAGAAGTATTCCTACATCTTCATTGACGGTGAGTATACCGGCGGTATCACTATAACTGAACGTGTTACTGGACAGAACTCTGTTTCATATTTCTATAACAAGCTTATGGATATTCTCGAACCGTAACAGATATTCAAAACGGCATCATTTCGATGCCGTTTTCTATTTTTGGTCATAATGACGTATAAAATCCCATACGCAAAGTATTGATTTAATCGGAAATATATGGTAAAATATATCTGACAGATTTGATGATGTAATCTGATTTTTATACTGCCTCTTATGGCTGTTTCCAATATAACAGATATATTTCGCCGCATAATTCCCCTGACAGACGTGCGGCGGCAGAATGGAGTTTTATATGCTTAATGCAGATGTTAAAGAGTTTGAATTTACTTCACAGTTCGACGGTCTTATAGTCAATGCTATGATCGCTGTTCCGTCAGGTCCGGTGAATGGTATTCTTCAGATCGTTCATGGTATGTGCGAATATAAGGAGCGCTACCTTCCGTTTATGGATTATCTCGCAGATGAGGGCTTCATCACTGTTATCCATGATAACAGAGGTCACGGTAAGAGTATATGCTCGGACGAAGATCTCGGATTTCTCTATAAAAACGGCGGAAAAGGCTTCGTTGAGGATATCGCACAGGCTTGCCGTATAACTAAGGAGGCTTATCCTGATGTTCCCTATTTTATGCTCGGTCATGATATGGGTTCTCTCGGTGCCAGAATATTCACAAAAGAACATGATACTGAACTTAACGGTCTTATCGTGTGCGGAAGTCCCTGCTTCAGCCGGTTCTCGGGATTTGTCAGAAGTATAGAGAATGCGCTCTCCCGCAAGCTCGGCAGTCACTACCGAAGCGATAAAATTGTCGCTATTATGGAGGATACATTAAACAAACCCTTCGTTAAGGAAAATGTTCCTCATGCATGGATTTGCAGCAGCCGCGAGATTGTTGATAAATATAATAACGACCCATTGTGCAATTTCATGTTTACTCTCAATGGCTATGAAGGTCTGCTGTATCTCCTTCGTGAAACCTACAGCAAAAAGGGCTGGAGAGTAGAGAATCCTTCCCTTCCGATTCGTTTTGTTTCAGGCAAAAACGACCCCTGTATGATCTCTGAGAAAAAGTTCTTCAAGGCTATTTCCCTCTTTGAAAAGGTCGGATATCAGAGCGTCTCTCATCGTCTGTTTGATGGAATGCGTCATGAGATCCTTAATGAAAAGAATAATGCCGTGGTTTATAAGGATATCGCAAAAACAATGTTTTCATGGATCGACCGGATATAAAAGCTCTGTTAGACAACTGTCCATACAGAAGTATTACATGTATTAATCGGGTGAAACCTTTCTGAAGAAAGGTTCTCCCCCGAACCCCCTTCCAAAGACTTTCAATCTTAATTTCAGCCCCATAGGGTACACATCAAGAGCAACTGAAAAATCAAGTATTTTTCTAATGTGTACCCTA
>JAFTPG010000003.1 GCA_017463375.1 Ruminococcus sp.
CAGAGAGTTCCTGTTGCTACAGGTTCTACAACAATCCTTACAGCTGTTGTTAAGGGCACAGACGTTACTGTTGAAGGCATCAACGCTGCTATGAAGGCTGCTGCTTCTGAGTCATTCGGCTACAACGAGGATCAGATCGTTTCTTCTGACGTTATCGGTATGAAGTACGGTTCACTCTTCGATTCTACTCAGACAATGGTTTCCAAGGTTGCTGATGATCTCTACGAGGTTCAGGTAGTTTCTTGGTACGACAACGAGAATTCTTACACATCACAGATGGTAAGAACAATCAAGTACTTTGCTGAGCTTGCTTAATTGTAAATCAGTCTAGTTTTAAGGGCAGTTCTTCAGAACTGCCCTTTTTCATGTGATATATTGCGTAAAGCAGGTATATATCATATTTTTCTAATTTTATAATTATTTTCCTTTAATATATCCTGATGCTTGAGTTATAATACTATCACGGCATCAATAATTCAATTTAAAGGAGATTTAATTATGAAGGGTGAATTTACTCAGAAGGGCAAGGAAGCTCTCGAAAGATTTAAGATGGAGTCCGCAAGCGAAGTTGGCGTAAACCTCAAGCAGGGTTACAACGGCGACCTTACTGCTCGTGAGGCAGGTTCTATCGGCGGTCAGATGGTCAAGAAGATGATCGACGCATATAAGATGCAGTAGTAATCTGAAATATGAGGAATCATGAGCCATACGCTCAGATTCTAAAAAAGTCCAGCGAAAGCTGGACTTTTTTTATATCATAATTTCTTGATTCTGAGTGTAATGTCGCTTATCGTTCTCTCATGAGCCGAAGCGATCTGAGCCATATTCATGCCGCTGCTGATTTCCTTCCGCAGCTGCAGTTCCTCATCTTTCGTCCACTGTTTGAAGGAAGAGACAGACGATCCGCCCACAGCCCAGTCACGGAAGCTTGAAAGCTCCTTTTCGATATAGCTCATCTCACCGGGCGGAGCCTTTTGCTCATCTGGATTCTCAGCCGTATATTCAGCAATCAGGCGGCAAAACTCCTCACCATACTTCTCAGCCTTAGCTTTGCCTACTCCCGAAACATTGAGAAATTCCGCAGTATTTACAGGCAGCTTTCTGCACATATCCTTGAGAGCTGCATCCGCAAAAACGATATATGCCGGAACACGCTCCTTTGAAGCGATACTGTTGCGAAGTTCACGCAGCTTCTGAAAAAGAACGCTGTCTGCGTAATAGGAATCCTCAGTTTTCTTTTTATTCTCGCTTCTGGATTCAATTGGCAGCTTCATAAGAAGGATTTTTCCGCCTTTGAGAATCTCGGCGGAAGCTGCCGAGAGACGAACGGTAGGGAATTCCTCATCAGTGAGTATAAGATATCCGTTATCAATAAGAAAATCCATAATTCTGCGGATTTTTTGAGCTGAGTAATCGGACATTATGCCATAGGTTGAAAGTGCGTCAAATCCAAGACTAAGAACACGTTCATTCTTGCTCCCTTTGAGAACATCCGTGATCATCGTTTTGCCATAGCTTATTCCCTTTTGTCGGATTCTGTAAACGCAGGAAATGATTTTCTGTGCGTCTACAGTAATATCCACCGTCTCAAAGTTTCCGATGCAGTTGGAGCAGTTTGCACAGTAATTGGAAGTCTTTTCACCAAAATACCGGAGTATGTACTCCCTGAGACATTCTGCCGTTGTACAGTAAAAGTTCATGTCTCTGAGACGCTCGTAGTCCTTCTGGATTATCTCCTCAAGAACATCTTCGGAAAGCTCTGAATTGGTCTCACGGCTGCTTTCAATAAGGAACTTATTGGTTCTGACATCGCTCGCACCATAGAGCAGAATACAGTCAGCCTGACCGCCGTCTCTGCCGGCACGTCCTGCCTCCTGATAATAGCTCTCAAGATTTTTCGGCATATTGTAGTGAATTACATATGAAACATTGGATTTGTCTATACCCATACCGAAAGCGTTTGTTGCAACCATGATCTGTTTGCGGTCGTAAATGAAATCGTCCTGATTTTCACGGCGCTCCGCATCAGTAAGACCTGCATGGTATCGGGTTGCATTGTAGCCGTCGTAATTGAGCTTCTCGCAGACTTCCTCGACCTTTCTTCGGGAGATACAGTAAATAATGCCGCATTTCCCCTTATATCCGGCAAGAAGCTCTTTAAGCTTCAGATATTTATTATTTGGTTTGATCACTCCGAAATAGAGATTTTTTCTGTCGAACCCCGTAGTGATCACAAAAGGGTCTTTAAGTTTAAGAATTGATATAATGTCATCCCGAACCTCAGAAGTGGCAGTAGCCGTAAAAGCGCTGAGAATAGGACGATACGAGAGGTGCCCGACGAACTCGAGTATTTTCAGATAGCTTGGCCGGAAATCCTGACCCCACTGAGAAACGCAGTGAGCCTCGTCAACAGTAATCATTGATATTTTCACACTCTCGGCAAAGGCGAGAAATTCCTCGGTATTAAGGCGTTCCGGAGCAACATAGATTATCTTGTACAAGCCTGAACAGGCACGGCGGAAAACCTCACGATACTGCGGAAGTGTGAGCGAACTGTTTATGTAAGCAGCATTGACTCCTGATGAGACAAGAGCACTGACCTGATCCTTCATGAGGGAAATGAGAGGAGAAATCACAATAGTAATTCCATCCATAAGCATTGCGGGAACCTGATAGCAAACGGATTTTCCTGCGCCTGTCGGCATGATTCCGAGAACATCCCTGCCCGCCAGGATATTGTCGATCAATTCTTCCTGACCGCTTCGGAAGCCGTCGTGGCCGAAGAATTCTTTAAGAATTGTATATTTATCCATAAAAGCACCTGTGTTTATCAATATGAATCAATTATACCACAGCTCATGAATTTTTTCAATCGCCTTGACAGAATAAAAAAATAATTGTATTATCATAAATAAGGTGCACGAAAACAGATACCTGAGTTGTTTACATAGCAGAGGGGTGATTAATATGAATGAAACCGACAAGGATATTGCTCTGTATGCATTCAGAAAATACGGAGATACAGTTCTGAGAGCTGCGTACAGCTGTGTGGGGAATTACAGTGAGGCAGAGGATATAACTCAGGATGTATTTCTCAATCTTCATGCAAAACCGCAGATATTCACTGATGACAATCATATGAAGGCGTGGCTTCTGAGAGCTGCCATAAACCGATGCAAGAATTATCACAAAAGCTATCGGAAGCGAAATCAGCATTCATACGATGAAGTGAGTGAAGCTGAGCTTTCCTGCGATTTTACGCCTCAGGATAATACGATCAGAGAGAAGATAGCTTCTCTGCCTGAGAAGTACAGCAGCGTCCTGTATCTTTATTACTATGAGGAATACACGATCAGGGAGATTGCCGGAATTCTTCAGAAAAATGAAAACACGGTAAGCTCTTTATTACAGAGAGCAAGAAAGAAAATCAAGCTTGAGCTGGAGGAGGATGAATGCTATGAAACAGTCTGAATACAGAAATACTCTGGATAAAATCAAATGCAGCAAGGAATTCTCTGCAAAAATGGAAGAACTTTTATCGAAAAAAAGCGAAGCTCATGAAAATTTCGCAGATACTGTCACGGATGTGGAACATGCTCCAAGAAGAAATATCGGCCGTTATATTACAGGAGCAGCTGCTTGTGCGGTTGTATGCTGCGCCGCAGGAGCTATATATAAGACGGCGGTTAAAATTCCTGAAAATGGGAATGAAGCTGCTTCAAGCACAATCACAACCGTCGCTTCTGAAAATCCTACAGAGCTTGGTGCCGCAGAGGATTCTCCTTTTGAAAATCTATGGCGATATACAATCTATGACGAAGCAACCGGATGGGTAAGCGACACTCAGGTAATCCAGCTGTCAAAGCTGTTCCGGGAGACATCGTTTGAGAGCATAGCTCCGCCCGCAACCGCGTGTGAAGGAATCGTGCTGAAAATATACAACGAAGGACTTCATTCAAGTATGAGCATACGGGAAGACGGAATCGTAGAATACTATAAATATGATGAAAGTCTTACCGAAGATGAACAATACTCTGTATCCGAATCTCTCTTTTACAAAACCGATACCGAACTTTACAGCAATGTCAGGGATACAATAGACGGCGGTCATGTTGATGCAGAATCGCTCATCAATCTGTTTGACGTATCAGAAGACGTTACAGGCTCCTATCTGCCTGACGGAGGACAGTTCACGGCTTCTATTGAATTCTCCTTTGAAAGAGCAGCTCAGTTCAAGGAAAATCTTCTCAGCTATGAGTGGAAGCAGATTCCGGCAGATGATTTTGTATATGAAGATTTCTATATTCTCAACGGAATGATCGTCAATGAATCAGGACAGATTATGGGGAATGGCGGCGGAGGCAATACAGCTTATCAGGTTGTCGGAGATGTAAGCGATAAGATTGCTGAATTTATCAGACATGACATGGAAAGCGACGAGCTTGCAAATCTGATGCTGATGCTCAGTACTGCCGATGAAAAATATGAAACAATGGAAGCTGATATTGAGGTTGAGAATCATATCATTCATGAAGAGCAGTCATCCGACGGAAACTCCGTGAGCCATGCCGAATACAGCTTCTTAGCAGAAGGAAAGCTGTATCACAGCAATCCTGAAAACCTGTCATATATCAGCGTCTCCGGAACAGCAGATAATAATACTGAAATCAGTGCAAAGAGTATAGTTTCCGATTATAACGAAGTCTATATTGAGCAGGGAGACGATATCGACAAGCTGAACCCGAACAGAGCGTTTATTACTGACTCAAACGGAAATCAGACAACGTATGTCAGAAATGAAGCGATAAACTTTACAGGTGAAACCTCCGATCTGAACTACGTCTATCTTGATAAGCTTGTAAGCTATGATATCAGCTATATTATTTCGGAATGTGAAATATGCGGTATAGAGCATGATTTGGATAATCACTATATTTGTACTGAGGAGGGCGAATATAAGGATTACTATATTTCGTCGGAACCGTTCTACTCATCGCAGCTTCCCGAAATGACCCTTGAAATCACAATAGATAAAAATGGAAATATTGTGAGATACCATAAAACACTTAATGAGGAAACTGTGTGCAGCTTTGAACTCACAAACGTTAAATATGACTCCGAGGAGTTCAATATGCCCGAGCTAACAGAGGAAGAAGAGCTGTATTTTACCGTGGACTGCGGAGCTTCGATCCCGGAGGTCAGTTTCTCAGATACAACAGAATAAAGGAAAGATAAATAAAAAGAACCTGTTTTCCGTAAGGAGAACAGGTTCTTTGCTTGTGTTAAATTATTCTACGGCAAAAAATTCCGAATACTGTTCAATGAAAGCGTCGGAAACGATACCGCCTGCTTCGCCGTTAGGATGACCGCCGTAAAGAGCCTTAGCCGGTTCAGCCTCATCTGAGAGGAGAGAAGCAAAATCGAAATAGAATACACCATATTCCTCGCAGGTCTTTTTGAGCTGCTCATTATAGGCAGTACGAACAGCTTCCATATCCTCACGGTAGTCCTCAGGAGGGGCATTGAACACGATTATGCTGCAATTTTCCTCTTTGAGTTTATCGAGAACAGTACGCAGATATGCGTCAATTTCTTCAGCAGTATTACCGCCGTCGCCGCCGTACTCACCTGAAACGATATCATTAGTTCCGAAAGCGACCAGAACGATGTCTGAAGTTGAAGCACGTTCAAGCCAATCGCCGTTCTGAGCGGCATCACTTGTTCTCGACCAGCCAAGACCGCAGTTCCAGAAGCCATAGTCATCGCCGAGCTTCTGAGAAATCTGAGCAGCCCAGAACTCATAAGCCATAGCTTCTGTCTGACATCCCTGAGTAATTGAGTCACCGATAGCAGCGATTTTGTACTTAACATCACGCTTAGCTCCGATAAGCTGAGGCATCGGAACCTGATCGCAGTAAACAAGACCTTTTCCGTCACCGTAGTCAGCGCCAACCTTTGTGAGATTCGACATAGAGATTGCGGGAATATCTGAGCCTGTAAGAGTCCATTCCCAGACAAGAAAATGTCCTTCCTCTACATTAAAGCTGACGGGATCGCTCCAATAGGTTTCACCGCCTGAAACGGATTTTTGTTCCTGACCGTCAAAAGTAACAGTCTGATAATTTGTGATTTCATCCTCAATGCTTGTACCTCCGTCGGCGATACGAGCACTTTCGATTGTGTAATCTCCGCCTGTTTTGCCAGCATAAGCAAGCTTTCCATCATCATAAGTGGAATCAACGGTGTTGGAAAAATAAAAGCAATACTCAAGCTCGCCGTACTCCTCAACCGGGAAATAAGCACGATAGGTAACACTTTCAGCACTTTCGACTACATTATTATTGCCCGTAGCGATGTAAGTGTTTGAAGTGTACTCGTAGAATAGAGATTCGCCTGTTTTAACTGATTTTGCAGCAGTGCTGATATCCTGAGCATCAGAGGGAATGCTCTCTTCGTTACCAATGCATGAGTAGAGCGACACTGCCATAAAAGCCGCCAGAACTCCTGAAATGAGCTTTTTCATAGATAACCTCCGTATCATAAATTTGTATACATTATAGCATAAAAATGGGAGAATTTCAATAGAAATTTGAGTATAAATCATGATCCATCAGCATAGGCTTCATGACGATAAAGAACAATTGAGCGCAAAAAAAGATTTGCAAATCTCATTGTAATTTCGGGCAGAATGTGATATAATAAAAGAACACCAAATATAAGGAGAATAAACATGGCTATAACCGAAGCAATAGAAAACTATCTTGAAACGATACTCATACTTTCAAAGATGCAGCCTGATGTTCATGCAATAGATATATGCTCATATCTGGGATATTCACGTCCTACAGTCTCAATTGTACTGAAGAAAATGAGAGACGAGGGACTCGTCAATGTTGATACTGACAATCATATTACATTAACAGAAAAGGGCAGGGAAGTAGCTGAGGGAATGTATGAGAGACATAACGTTATTTCACAGTTCCTGATGATGATCGGAGTTGATAAGAATACAGCTCTGGATGATGCATGCAAGATAGAGCACGACCTTAGCACAGTGAGCTTTGAAGCTCTTAAAGAACATTTTATTAAGATGAAAGCTATGAATCCGAATTCTGAAAAATAATCGGTTATTCCGATATTTTTTGAAGCATAAAATAATCTAGTACATTATCAGGAGGATTAAATGGAAAAGTACCATAAATTCAGGCAAGAAAATCCTGTTTTTAAATATAAAAAATATGAGATTACTGAGGACTCAGAGTTGATCAGTGTCAGATATGATTTCGAGATTCCGGGGCTTGCAGAGTTTCATCCCGAGTGGAAATTCCCGAAACCGGAAACTTTCAGCGGAAGTGTTTCCGATGATCTGACTTTCGAGCGCCTTGTGTTCTCGCTTGGCATGGTAGAAGCTGTCAGCTACTGGAAAGCTACCTGCTCTCCTGAAATGAAGGTAGAGTGCGGAGCGCTTTCCGAAGAGCAGGTTCAGTGGTGGAAAAAGCTTTATTTTATGGGACTCGGTGAGTTCTTCTATATCAATGGTATTAATGCTGATTTTGATTCATTCGTGACTATAAATCCTGTCGGAAGCTTCAGTAATTCTGAGTGTAAAGACAGCAGACAACTCAGCGGATGCCTTATTCCGATTGGAGGAGGAAAGGACTCTGCACTGACTCTTGAGACTCTGAAAAATGCAGGATTGGACTGTATGTGTTATTCGATAAACAACCGGCATTCCATCAGTGCAACTGTTGAAACGGCAGGTCTTGGAAAAGAGCGTCTTATCACAGCGAAACGAATTTTTGACCGTTCACTTATCAATCTCAATAACGCTGGGTATCTTAACGGTCACACACCGTTTTCGGCAATCGTTGCGTTTTCTGCGGAGATCACTGCATATCTTTACGGACTGAAATATGTTGTGCTTTCCAATGAATCCAGTGCAAATGAAAGCACTGTAGCAGGTCAGGAAGTCAACCATCAGTACTCAAAGAGCTTTGAATTTGAAAGCGATTTTCACTCCTACGAGGAAAAATATCTGCAAACAGGAGTCTATTATTTCAGCTTTCTCAGACCGCTTGCTGAATTCCAGATAGCCAAGATGTTTGTCAGTCATAAAAAATACCTTGACATATTCAGAAGCTGTAATCTCGGAGGCAAAGTATCACCCGATATCTGGTGTGCTGAATGTCCGAAATGCCTGTTTGTGGCGCTTATACTTTCTCCTTTTGTCGGAAGGGAGCGTCTGACCCGAATTTTTGGTAAGGACCTTTTGAACGACGCTGCAATGCTGGAATATTTCGAGGAGCTTCTGGGAATGACCGAGCACAAGCCATTTGAGTGCGTTGGAAGTATAGACGAGGTCAATCTGGCTGTATCACTTGCAGTCCGCAGCTACGAGAGCAGCGGAGAGCAGCTTCCGTTACTTTTAAAAACATACAAAGAGAAGGGTCTGTATCATCCGGAGCTGATCGACGATATGTACAGCGAATGCTGCTGCGGTTATAACGAACAGAATCTTCTTCCGTCTGACTTTGCGGAAATATTAAAGAATGAAATGGAGCGACTCCTTTGAGAAATTTTGCTGAATACTTAGAAAAATATACCGAAAACAAGAGCGTCTGTATACTGGGATTCGGGCGTGAGGGAAAATCAACGTACAGAATGCTTGATAAATACTGTAACTGTAAGTCGATCACCATCTGTGATTTGAACAGCGTTGACAAGGAAGCAAATAATTTGCCCGAAAGCGTAAAAATAATCACAGGCGAGAGCTATCAGGACTCTCTCGGAAGCTTTGATATCTTGTTCAAAAGCCCCGGAATCGTTCTGAAAAGCAGTCCCGATACTCTTGACTGCCTTATTACCTCCGAAACACAGGTTTTCTTTGAATTCTTCCGCAGTCAGATTGTCGGAATTACCGGAACAAAGGGGAAGAGTACAGTTTCATCGCTCATCTATCACATTTTGAAAGAGAGCGGTAAGGACTGCCGTCTTGCCGGAAATATCGGCATTCCCGTGTTTGATATTGCAGAGGATATCGCTCCTGAAACGATCATTGTCTGCGAGCTTTCATGCCACCAGTTGGAATACATGAGCGTTTCACCTTCTATCGCTGTGATGCTGAACCTCTATGAAGAGCACCTTGATCATTACGGAACAATGGAAAAATATGCTGCTGCAAAGAAAAATATATATCTGCATCAGAAAACAGGTGACAGACTTTTCTGCAATTATGCGAATCTTCCCGAGAAGCTCGAATCTGCGGCATTCACGCTCTCAAATTCTGACAGAAAATCCGAATTTTTCGTTGCGGATTCCCAGATCACCTGCAATATGGGACCCGTTTACAAGATTCCAGCTGACAAAATCAAGCTTCTTGGAATTCATAATCATTACAATATTGCCATGGCATACCTCGTCTGCAATATATTTGCCATAAGCGACGAGGAGTTCACTAATGCACTCTGCACATTCAATCCTCTCGCTCACAGACTTGAATTTGCTGCGGAGATCAATGGAGTGCGCTATTATGATGACTCGATTTCCACAGCCTGCGCTACTGCAATCGAGGCTCTCAAAAGCGTGCCGAATCCGGGAACGATTCTTCTCGGAGGCATGGACAGAGGTATCGACTATACCGAGCTGATCGACTTTCTGAACAGCTTTGAGGTTAACGTAATATGTATGGAGACCTCCGGCAAACGAATTTTTGATACAATTATGAATATGGAGTTTACTTCTCCTGAGAGAGTATACTATGCGGAGCATCTGGATGAAGCAGTGAAGCTTGCGTCAGAGATTACTCCCGAGGGATGTAGCTGCGTCCTTTCACCGGCAGCGGCTAGCTATGGAATTTTCAAGAACTTTGAGGAGCGCGGAGAAGTATTCAAGCAGCTTGTTTCAGAGTTGAAGAAATAAATCTATTGTGAATGTAAAAGGCGGGCGACAGTATTGAACTGTGCCCGTCTTTTGTCAGTGTTTTTTTCTGCGGAATTTCGGCATTATCTTTTTACGATAGAGCATATAGCAGATCTCAAGATTGTAGTCATATAGCACGAATACAAGATTTACAGCAGCAAGCATAATCAGTGCTCCGTATTTGCCGAATTCATTCATCTCGTCGAGCATCTGATCAAGTCCGAACATATAAACCGTAATATAGAAAAATGCGATAATGCAGACATTGAATATTATAAATTTCAGTATGACTTTCGCAGGTCTGATCCTGATTTTCTCAATATAGAAACGAAGAATCGGATAGTGTCCGAAGAAAAGGGCGAAAATCAGAGCGGCTTCCTTATCAAAAGTAATGAACATTGATAGGAGGCTGACAGCGATATAAGTCAGCAAAGCCCATCTGGTATTGACCTCTACAGCGATAATCATCATGAGAACGCCTGCAATCATCGGCAGAACGAGATATAGTGCAGGGATGATTCCTGATAAAAACATTGTCACAAGACAGAGAGCAGAAACTATTCCGCCGAGAGCAACCTTGTAGCTGATATCATTCATCGTCATTCACCTTGCTTTTCTGGATATTGTAAGATATTGCCGACAAAAGCTTGTGAGGAAGGAAACGTGAACCGAAAACAGACGCTTTAACAGCAAGCGTCGGAACAGCGATAAGCTTTCCTGCAAGTGCCTTTTCAATTGCATATTCAGCAGCAAAGTCGGCGGAAATAGGCTTTACACTAAAAGATACTCCTGCACGCTTATTAAAATTAGTGTCTACCGGTCCCGGACAAAGAATTGTGACGCTTACTTTAGAATGATCACGGCGAAGCTCCTCAGCAATCGCAAGAGAGAGCCTTACAACATAGTTTTTCGATGCATAATAAGAAGACAGCAGGGGACCGGTCATGAATCCTGCACTGGAGGCTACATTAAGAATAATACCCCTGTTTCTTTTTTTGAAGTCACGCAGAAACAGCTTGGTCAGTATGTGAAGAGCAGTAATATTGACATTGATCATGTCCAGCTCGTCCCTGAGATCAGTTTCGTCAAACTTTCCAAAAACTCCGTATCCGGCATTGTTTACAAGCATATCGACGGATTTATTTTTGCAGAAATCGTAGACCCTGAACACCTCGTTCTTATCCGAAAGCTCTGCTGTGATGATCTCCGTATCAGTTTCAAGTTCAAGCTGTAAGCTCTTCAGAACCTTTTCGTTTCTTCCTGTAAGAATAAGACTCCAGCCTCTGCGGCTGAGATTGCGGGCAATACTCTGCCCGATGCCCGAAGTGGCACCTGTAATAAGCGCTTTCATAAAATTGGTTATCCTTTCCGAACAATTTTAGATATACATATTATAGCATATTTTCAGCTGCAAATCTATACCGGAAGAGAAAATTGTGATAAAATGAAAAAAATTTCAGATTGCTATAGACTTTTACGAAAAAATATAGTATAATTATATAGTATTGGAAATTTTCATTATACCGGAGGAATTTAATAATGAACAGAATAAAAAAAATCGCCGCTGCTATTACATCACTTTCAGTTGCGGCAACAATAGCATCATGCGGTGCACCAACAATCGGTTCAGGTTCATCTAATGCATTGACGGTAGGCGATGCTGATGTTAAGGCAGGAGTGTTCATCTACTACACAATGCAGTCATATTCTGACGCTCAGAGCCTTCTTGCTGAGGAAACAGGCACTACACCTACTCTTGAAGATGTTGAAGAGGCTGAGATCGAAGGCGTTGAGTCCTCAGAATGGATTCAGGACAAAGCAACTCAGTATTGTAAGGATCTCATAACAATTGATAAGGAATTTCAGAAGATCGGAGGAGAGCTTCCTCAGGAAGATCTGGACGAAATTGACGAGATGGTAACAGCTGCTTTAGAAACTGAAATCTTTAACGAAAACGGCATAGGTGAAGAGTCTCTTCGTCAGATTGCGGCAAGCACATATAAGAGTGAGTTCATCTTCGATTACTACTACGGCACTGACAGCGAGCAGGGTATGACTGAGGACGAGCTTAAAGAGTATTTCGACAATAACTTTGCCCGTGTAAAATATGTATCAATGAGCTATCTCGATGCAGACGGCAATAAGCTCGACGAGAGCGGAAAGAAGGAAATCCGTGACCTCGCTGAGGAGTATGCTGAAAGAGTTAATGCAAAATCAGATGATATGGAAAAACTCTTTGAAATGGACGAGGTAAGTACTGACTATGACGAGTATGTTGCTGAGCAGACAGCTGCCGCTTCAACAGATACTGCTGCAACAACTACGACCACTACCGCAACGACTACAACAAACGCATCTGAAACAACAACTACAACGACTACAAATCCATATGCAAATGAAAGACTTATTCAGAAGCAGACAACTGCTGTGGCTGATACCGAGTCCGAAGATCCGGCAGTTACTACAACTACTGCGGAGCCCAGCGCAAGTGAAAAGTCAGTCGAGAAGCTCAATAACTACATCTTTGACGAGCTTACAGAGTACAATAAGGCTGTAGTTTTCGACGATGAGGAAAACGATGCTATTTATGTAGTAATCCGTGCTGACCTTAACGAGCGTCTCACAGATGACGATTTATGGACAGAGGATAACATTTCTTATCTCCAGTCCTTGAATTTCTATGATACATATATTGAGTATATGCAGGGTCTCTCTGATGGTTATGAGGTTAAGCGCAATGAGAGCGCATATAGACGATATGAGCCATTTGAACTGACTCTTGAATAATTCCCACCATTAAATTACCTGCCAACTAAATAAACTATGAAGCCCGTGCGGAATTGCAATAATTCTGCACGGGCTTATTTCTGCACAAAGAAAAAGGAGAGAAGTGTATACTTCTCTCCTTTTTAAAGATTTAAATTACGCCTTATTTACGCTGCCGAAGAGCTCCATCTTCTCCTTAACCTTTGCCTTGATAGCCTCAAAGCCGGGAGCAAGAAGCTTTCTGGGGTCAAAGCCCTTACCCTGGAGATCCTTACCAGCCTCAATGTAAGCTCTTGTAGCCTCCTGGAATACGAGCTGGCACTCTGTGTTTACGTTGATCTTAGCAACACCAAGTGAAATAGCCTTTGTGATCATGTCGTCAGGGATGCCTGTACCGCCGTGAAGAACAAGGGGAAGCTCGCCAACTGCATTGTTAACAGCCTCAAGAGTCTCAAATGAAAGACCAGCCCAGTTCTCAGGGTACTTACCGTGGATGTTACCGATACCTGCTGCAAGGAAGTCAACGCCGAGATCAGCGATCATCTTGCACTCGTTGGGGTCAGCACACTCACCAGCACCAACAACGCCGTCCTCTTCGCCGCCGATTGAACCAACCTCAGCCTCAATTGAGAGACCAAGAGCGTGAGAAACGTTTACAAGCTCAGTTGTCTTAGCAACGTTCTCCTCGATCGGGAAGTGTGAGCCGTCGAACATAATTGAAGTAAAGCCTGCCTTGATGCACTTGTAGCAGCCGTCATATGAACCGTGGTCGAGGTGAAGAGCAACAGGAACTGTGATTCCGAGTGACTTGTCCATAGCCTTAACCATAGCAGCAACAGTCTCCATGCCTGCCATATACTTGCCTGCGCCCTCAGATACACCGAGGATTACGGGAGAATTGCACTCCTGTGCTGTAAGAAGGATAGCCTTTGTCCACTCAAGGTTATTGATGTTGAACTGACCAACAGCGTACTTTCCTTCTCTTGCCTTTACGAGCATTTCCTTAGCTGAAACTAACATAATTTAATTTCCTCCTGAATTTTCATTTAGCAAGGTGAATATAAATTCACCCTATCATTAATATTATACTACATTATGCAGAGAAAAGCAATATAAAATGAGAAAATTTTCTTGATTCTTTCGGAAATTCATTTTTGCAGCTTACGAAGCAAACTGACTGTTGTAGAGCTCTGAATAGAAACCGCCATTAGCTATAAGTTCAGAATGGCTTCCATGCTCAATAACATTACCGTTCTTCATCACAAGAATTGTATCCGAATTTTTGATCGTTGAGAGACGGTGCGCTATAATGAAGCTTGTTTTTCCCTCCATAAGCTTTGTGAATGCACGCTGAATCTTGTGTTCAGTACGCAGGTCGATAGAGCTTGTTGCCTCGTCCAGAATGAGCATAGGCGGATTCATCAGCATAATTCTTGCAATGCAGATGAGCTGTTTCTGACCCTGTGAAAGACCGCTTTCCTCGCTGATAACAGTATCATAGCCCTCGGGGAGTCTTTTAATGAATCCGTGGGCATATACAGCTTTTGCCGCTTCAATAATCTGTTCACAGGAGGCTCCCGGCATTCCGTAGGAAATGTTCTCTGCCACAGTACCAGTAAAAATCCATGTCTCCTGGAGAACCATTCCAAACGAGCTTCTGAGACTGTCCCGTGTTATATCATTAACATTTTTTCCCGAAATTTCAATTTTTCCGCTGTCGATGTCGTAAAATCTGAGCAGCAGATTGATGATGGTGGATTTTCCGCATCCGGTAGGACCTACGATAGCAACCTTTTCACCGGGCTTTACATCAAGAGTGAAATTCTGGATAAGCTTTACCTCAGGATTATAGGAGAAATTGACCTTGCTGAAGCTGAGTGCTCCCGTGCAGGATTCAAGTGATTCCTTTCCGCTGTCATCGGAAACCTCCTCTTCGTCAAGCACATCGAACACTCTCTGTGCAGATGCAACAGCGTTCTGAAGCTCTGCGAAAACTCCGGAGATCTCGTTAAAGGGCTTTGTATACTGGTTTGAATATGCAAGGAAGCTTGTAAGCTTTCCGACCGACATAACTCCGATAAAGGAGGAATATCCGATAGCTCCGAGTGCACCTACAAGTCCGACGGCAGCGTAAATCAGACCGTTGACAAATCGGGTAGTAGGATTGGTCATGGAGCTGTAGAAAGTTGCCTTCGCGCCTATTTTTCCGTATTCCGAGTTGATTTTGCGGAATCTTTCCTCAGCACGTTCATCATAAACAAACGCTTTTACCAGCTTCTGACTGCCTGCAAGCTCTTCGGCAAGACCTACCATTTCGCCTCTCAGCTTTGACTGCTTCATATATGAATCGTGTGAGAGCTTAGTGATTCTTGACGCTGCAATAAAAGAAACAGGTGTGAGAATTACAACAATAAGAGCTATCTTCACATTAATTGTCATCATGAAAATAAGTGTTCCGATAATTGTGATAATTCCGCTGAAAAACTGCGTAAAGCCCTGCAAGAGTCCGTCCGAGACAATCTCGATATCATTGATTACACGGCTTGTAAGCTCGCCCTTGGTTCTGCCGTCAATGTATTTCAGCGGAACTCTTTCAAGCTTTGAGAACACATCGCTTCTGAGGTCACGGACGGTGAAAAATGCAAGCTTATTTGTACAAAGGCTCATGAACCACTGAAACAGAGTGCTTGCGATCACGATTGCGGAGAGAACCGCTGCAATCTCAGCCAATCCATTGAAGTCAACGCTTCCAACGCCAATACAGCAGTCAACAGCTTTTCCTATATAAATCGGAACAGCAAGCGATAAGGCTACTCCTGCTGCTGCGAAAATAACAGTAAAAATAAAGTAGGTCATATATGGCTTTGCATAAGAAAAAACTCTTTTCAATGTTTTAATCATTATTTCCGCCCTCCTTTTCGTTCATCTGGGATTTGTAGATCTCTCCGTAGACCTCGCAGTTTTCGAGAAGCTCGTCATGCGTACCAGTTCCGACCTGCAAACCGTCCTCGAGAACGATTATTTTGTCTGCGTCTTTCAAAGACGTCGTTCTCTGAGATATCATTATCACCGTTGTATCTGCCATTTTATTACGCAGTGCTTTTCTGAGCCTGAGGTCTGTTGCATAATCGAGTGCGCTGGTCGAGTCGTCGAGAATAAGAATATCAGGTGCTCCGACGAGAGCCCTTGCAATTGAGATTCTCTGCTTCTGTCCGCCGGAGAGATTCCGTCCGCCCTGTGAGATTCGTGTATCAAGCAGGTCAGGCATTTTTTCAACAAATTCCCATGCCTGAGCCGTTTTCAGTGCTCTTATTATTTCCTCGTCGGAAGCGTCCGCTTTGCGCCATTTCATATTGTCTCTGATCGTTCCGGTGAAAAGAACAGCTTTCTGCGGGACAAGTCCTATTGATCTTCTCAGCGAGTCGAGATCATACTCATTTACATTTTTTCCGAATACAGAAACCGTACCGGCGTCTGCCCTGTAGAAGCATGGAATCAGATTTGCAAGAGTAGATTTACCGCTTCCCGTACCGCCGATCACTCCCAGCATTCTGCCTTTTTCCAGCTTGAATGAAATATTTTCCAATGAATTATCACCTGCGCCCTCATAAGCGAAGGAAACATTTTCAAACTGCAAAGCATATTCGGCGGATTTGTTTGACTCAGCAGTTTCACTTCCGTCAGAGATCTCAGGCTCAAGAGCAAATACTTCGCTGACTCTATTAGCAGATGCGAGAGCCTTTGTGAAAATTATTATCAGATTTGCAAGAACTAAAAGCGCAAGAAGAATCTGCGTCATATAGTTTGTAAAAGCCGTAAGCTCACCCTGAGTCATGCTTCCGGCATCTATTCTTGCTCCGCCGAACCATGTAATTGCCACGATTCCGAGGTTCATTACCATGAAAGCTACAGGATTGAGAATCGCCGAAAGCTTTCCTACAGCAATAGAGCTTGCGGCAATTTCGTCAACAGCTCCCTTAAATTCGTTGATTTCCTCCTGCTGACGGGAAAAAGCACGGATTACACGGGTTCCCTCGAGATTTTCTCTTGTAAGAAGAGCGGCTTTGTCCAGCTTCTGCTGTGTTTTTTTGTACATGGGCAGCGTCTTTCGCATAATCAGGAATATTATAGCTGCTATAATCGGAGCGACGATGAAGAAAATCAGTGACAATTTTGCATCAAGCATTACTGCCATTACAGCTGCTCCGATTATCAGGAACGGCACTCTTACCGCAAGTCTGATGAACATATTTACGCCGTTCTGAACAGTATTCGTATCATTGGTCAGACGGTTCACCAAGGATGAGGTTCCGATTTTGTCGATACTTCCGTGTGAAAGCGTATTGATATGCTTGTAAAGAGCTTCTCTCAGCTCAGTACCGAAGCCGTACGCACATTTCGATGCAAGATACTGGCAGGTCAGCGCAAAAGCAAGTCCGCATACTCCGAGAAGCACGATTATGCCGCTCATCTTGAAGATATATCCGCTGTCGTTATTTTTTATACCGTTGTCTATTATCTTCGACATAACAATAGGCACAATAAGCTCAAATACAGCTTCAAGAAGTTTAAAAAACGGTCCGAACACAAGCTCTTTTTTATAATTTCTCAAAAATCTAAGCAAATTTTTCATACGTCACCTCTGATTTTATTTCAGCAAAATTTACGGGCGAACCCAGTCCGCCCGATTATTTTTATTATAATTTTACTCCGTTTTTCTTGAGAAGCTCTCTTGCCGTAACGACAGAGTCCACTCCCTCCGCATTTTTTACAGGAGCAAATTCCCTGTCTCTGACTACCTCATAAGAAAGACAGCTGTCCTGCATATGAACCATATCCAGCACAAGAGTCTCGAATTTATAGCCATTCGGATTTTCCGGATTTACCAGCTCGCCGCCCTCATTCATGTACGGAATCTTCTTTTCAACAACATGAATCGGCATTTTATCATCAACTATTTTCTCAAGCTTATCAACATTGAAGATGTAATTGAGAATTACTCCGTAATTGTAGGAGAGACGTCCGTCAGGTTCACGGCGGGTTCTCATTTCTTCAGTCATTTCGTAATATTCAACGATAGAAGGCATTCCGTTTTCAAGGCAGAGAACGCCGACTCTTTCATCGGGATCAGCCTTGCTTACGACCTTTCCTCCGGACTCGCATCCCGAAAGCAGTACAGCTCCGAGGAATGACGGGTCTGCGATGCGCTGAAGAACGTTATCTACAGCAAAAACATTTATCCACTCTATTCCATTGCTTTTGATCTCATTCAGCAGACCTGCTCTGACCATTGAGGAGAACCAACCGCCGTTTCCGTTAGGTGACATAGATATTTCAGATTTGCTCTCCATGAGAATCTTTCCGCTGTAATCCGCAGACGGAGCCATATCCTGAATGAAGAACTTCACATAATCCTTATTGTATCCGAAATAGTTCTTTTCAGCAAAGAACTCAACAGTATCCCTATTATTCTTCTCACTGGTCATAATGTAAAGCGGAACCCATGCTCCCGACTGCTTTACAACGTCCATGAGGTTATTGATAAGGCATTCAAAAATATAGAGCTCACGCTGCACGCCGATATTGAACATTCCCTTAGGCTTGTCAAAACCTAATCTTGTTCCCTGACCGCCCGCAAGAAGTACGGCAGCCATTTTTCCTTCCTTGATTGCGGATATTCCTGCCTCTGTGAATTTCTCCCTGTTTCTGTCGATCTCCTCTATTGTTACAGCTCCCAGCGGCTCGAAATTTCCTCTTTCGGAATGCACATCGTCCATATCATTCAAAGAGCTAAGTACAGAAAAGTCCACAAGCTCGATCTGCGAGAGAAGCTTTTGCTTTTCTTCGTCAGAAAGCTCATTATAATAACGAAGAATATGCTTCTGCCCGTACTCGGACAGTATTCGCTCAGCCGATTCATAATTTAACATTAGTTTTAAACCTCCTGTTGTAAGTACCCCATATTAATATCAGTTTTGTTATTTCATCATAAGCTCTGCATTATTTGCGTTGTATAATAACTTACAGCTAGATTTATTATACCACCTTTTTCCCGAAAAATCAACATATATTTTTTGAACATTCATGCAGTTGCAATAAAAAGCGTGTTGTGCTATAATATAGAATAGCTGATTTGATCGGCGGACTTTTAAAAGGAGGCTTACTATGAATTCACTTAACCTTATATTATGTGCTGTAGCTGCCGCAGCTCTCGATATATGTGCTATCGTTATGATTATTACCGCTTACCGTGAGAAGAAGATCTGCATACGTCGATGGAAGAAGATCTCAGGCGAACTTGAGCTTGTCGAGCCGGGCATCACTTATCCTCTTGAATGCGACGAAATACTTATCGGCAGACATGCTTCCGCAGATATTCGCATTCCGGATATGTCCGTTTCACGATATCATGCAGTTATGACTCTTGCTAACGGAGTTTGGACGATCCGTGATATCGGCTCGAAGTCGGGAGTCTATGTTAATGGTATTCTTGTGAAATCAATGCGGCTTAAAGAGAACGACGTGATCAAGCTTGGTTCCCGCTGTCTTACTATCCGCAGAAGGAGGGAAGCTGATGTATAAAAATGGTCTTACATATTTCAGCTCGGCATTTTTCGTGCTTATCGCTCATGCCGCAATGCTGCTGAATGTTTTCGCTAACGGAAATTATGCTTCTTCGAGCGATGTTATTATTCTCTCTGCCGCTGTTATCGGAGTTGATCTGCTATATTTCATAGTGCTGCTTTTCTGTAAGCAGATGAGCTACACTATCGAGTTTCTCCTGATTTTCATTCTGAATATGAGCGTTATTTTTCAATCGGGATTCGGCGAGGTTCATCTTTCAGTGAAGCACCTTATCACTTGTATCGTTGCTCTTGCTGCCTGCCGAGCTGGTCATGTTCTGTGCCGCAGTCACAAATGGATTCAGGAACAGCGCAAATATATCTACATAGCTATCGGAGTTCTTGTGCTTGCCATTCTGTTCCTCACAGGCAGCCGCAGTATGTGGATTCAGATCGGTTCGTTCTCGCTTCAGCCTTCGGAATTTATAAAGCCGCTGCTGGTTCTTGCCTGCGCTACTTCTGTCATGGAACAGCAGCGCAAGCATAAGATCCTTTGCTTCAATATAGTTTACGAAAATATGATCCTCCTTGGCATCATCATTCTCATCTGCGGACTCCAGTGGTGGTGCAGAGATCTCGGAAGTCTCCCGACCTTTGTTGGAATCTATGTCTGCGGACTATTTTTCCGTCTCTGCTATCCCAGAGCAAAGCTCTCAAAAAAGGTTATAATCGGAGGAGCTGCAGTATTGCTTGTTCTCGCAGTTCTTGCAATCAAATTCGCTCCGGGATATGTTCAGGACAGACTTTTTGTTGACATCTGGAATGATTCCTCGGGAAACGGATATCAGCAGACAAAGGCTCTTATAGCTATTGCCGAAGGCGGATGGTTCGGAAAGGGACCCGGAAAGGGCTTCCTCCATAATGTATTTGCCCATGAGACAGATATAGTTTTCTCCGCTGTCTGCGAGGAATGGGGACTGCTCTATGCACTTATGATGATTTTTGCGATCCTTCTTATGCTGGCAGTTCCGCTCATCAATCCTCCCCGCTCCTATTTCCATTCTACTATGGCAGCGGGAATATGCGTTGCTTTTATAGTTCAGATGGCTCTGAATATTTTTGGCTCGTGCAATATGATTCCGTTTACGGGAGTTACCATTCCGTTTATCTCCCAGGGCGGAAGCTCTATGGTTACAAGCGGTTTTATGATCGGTATGCTGTCGGCAGCTCAGTCGCCTGTATTCAAAAAGCCCAAAAGCAAGAAGAAAAACACTGCTTTAACTCAGAATAAGGAGGTAAGTGCATGAAAAGCATCAGACGAGGTCAGCATATGATTACGCTGGTTATTTTCCTCTTTATTATTGCTATGATAACGCTTGTCGTTAAGATTCACAAAGAGTCCGCTTTCTATATGACTCATGCCAATCAGCAGGTTCTGGGAAAAGTCTACGACCGCAGCGGTGATGTTCTTTTTGACGGTTCCGGCGAGGATTATGAAGTTAATTATTTTCTTGATGTCGGAAATCTGATCGGCGACGATAAAGGGCAGATGTCAAACACTCTCGTTGCAAGAAATCTGGACAAGCTTAACAATTACAGCTTCGCAACAGGTCTGCTTGAGGATGGCGGTAAGGCTGCTATTTATACTTCGCTCGACCACTACGCTAATCAAGCTGTTTATAATGCCTACAACGGGCGCAAAGGCTGTGCTGTTGCATATGACTATAAAACTGGCGAGATTCTTGTCTGCGTTAGTCTCCCGTCACTTGATGTCACTGAAGGTTACTCGAATATCGCAAACTTTGAGTCGGGTACTCTTATTTCAAAGAACCTTTATGGAACTGTTCCCGGTTCCACTCAGAAGGTCTCTACGCTTATTGCTGCTCTCGAGGTAATGGGAGCTGATACGCTCTTCTCAAAAAGCTATACCTGCACAGGCGAATATATGAACAAGGGCGGTAACGTCATAAAGTGTCACAATTCAAGCGGTCACGGAACTCAGAATATTCAGGAGGCTATCGAGAACAGCTGCAATCCATTCTTTGCTCAGCTTGTTGAAGACGAAGATTTTCCTCTTGAAAGCATCCGGGAGATCTACCGCAATATGGGATATGCTGTTGACGATGACGAACCTGATACGATAAGCATAGACGGCATTATTTGTCAGAAGGCGTCAACAACTCTCGTAGATCCCTACGACTTCAACACTCAGTGGGGCTGTATCGGTCAGGGAGATACTCTCGTGAGTCCTGTTCAGCTCATGATGTGGCAGAGTGCTATTGCAAACGGCACAGGAAAAATGACGATGCCTTATCTCATTGACCATGTTACTGATGTAAACGGAAGAGCTTCTGATTATGCAAAAACTGAATACAGCGAAGAAATTTTCTCGCCTGCAACCGCCGAAACAGTTCGTCAGATCCTTCTCACTAACGGTTCAAACAATTATACCTATTCTATCGACGGTTATTCAGTCGGCGTAAAGAGCGGTACTGCTCAGGTAAAGAATGGCGACGAGGAAAACTCGCTTCTCGCAGGCTTCGTTGACGATTCACGTCACCCTATTGCATTCTGTATAATGATAGAGGATAAGAACGGCGGCAGCATTAAAACCGAGCACATCGCTCAGGTCATGCTTGACGCACTTTGCTCATAAATCAATAGTCATAATTAACAAATTTGCCATTGATGTTTGTGTAATATGCTTATTTTTGTCTAAAACCCTTGTAAGTTTTTGAGTGTTATGCTATAATAAAAGTGCAAAATTATACTTCGTCTATACGAAGTTTAAGGAGGACTAACTATGAAAACTACCATTACAGCTAAGAAAATGCAGATCCCACAGAATTTTGCAGAATATGCAGAAACGAAAATCAACTCAAAACTCAGCAAGTTCTTCGGTGATGATGCTGATGCTAAGATTGTTATCTCCGAGCTCAAGAATCAGATCGTTATTGAGCTTACCGTAAGATACAACAGCATGCTTTTCAGAGCAGAGCGTTCCGCTGTCGATAAGAATGACGCTCTCGATGATGCTATAGATAAGATTATCAGACAGATTCGCAAGAATAAGACTAGGGTCGAGAAGAAACTCAAGGATACTGCTTTCAAGGAAGCTTTCGCTGAGCCGATTTCCGAGCAGACTGACTATGAGGTTATCAAGCATAAGAAGTTTGCTATGCGTCCTATGGATATTGATGAGGCTATTCTCCAGATGAATATGCTTGGTCATAACTTCTTTATGTTCAACAACGCAGCTACAGGCGAGATCAATGTTGTTTACAAGCGTACAGAAGGCAATTATGCCGTTCTTGAGCCTGACAACGAATAATCTGAATGATTTAATAAGTGTGCGGGATACTTCGGTATCCCGCTTTGTTCATCATTAAAAGGAGGTTCTATGAAAATTGCTGTTATAGGTCACAGCGGAAGCGGAAAATCTACTCTTGCAAAATTTCTTGGAAAGCTGTATAATATTGATGTCCTTCATCTTGACAGTGTGCATTGGCTTCCCGGCTGGAATGAGCGATCAGCTGTTGAGAAGAACGTCATCGTCACTGATTTCATGAACTCTCATTCGTCTTGGGTCATAGACGGCAATTATTTCAAGCAATGCTACGAGCGGCGTCTCTCCGAAGCCGATGTCATTGTATTTCTGAATTTCAACCGTTTTAACTGTCTTTGCCGTGCTTTCAGAAGATTTCTCAGATATCGTGGCAGTACTCGTGAGGACATGGGTAAGGGATGCAATGAAAAAATGGATTTTAAATTCATCAGGTGGATTCTCTGGGAAGGAAGAACCAGCGAACGATATAACAAAATGTTCGGAGCAGCCAGGAGGTATTCGGACAAATTTATTGAGATCCGCAATCAGAAGCAACTCGATGCATACAAATCAAAATTAAAAGGAGAATAAAAAAATGGATGCTAATACTAAATCTATCATCACTAAGCGCATTAATAAGACAGGTGAAAATCTTCGCAGGAACAATATGGATTTCTACTACGCCGAGACTAAGGCTGATGTACCGGGAATTGTTGAATCTCTTATCAAGGAGGGCGATGTTATCACAAACGGCGGTACAATGACTCTGGCAGAATGCGGTCTTTCGGAGCTGCTTGACTGCGGTAAATATAATTATCTCGACCGCTCAAAAATGACTCCCGAGGAGGTTCAGGAGCTTTATATAAGGGCTTTCTCTGCTGATGTATACATATCAAGCTCCAACGCCATCACTGAGGATGGTGTGCTATATAACGTTGACGGCAACAGTAACAGAGTAGCTGCTATTGCCTATGGTCCGAAGTCAGTTATCATTATCGCAGGCTATAACAAGATCGTCCGCAATCTTGACGAGGCTCAGCGCCGTGTGAAAACTGTTGCTGCTCCCGCAAACTGTGAGCGGCTTTCTTGCGAAACATACTGTCGGGAAACAGGTGAATGTCTTTCTCTTTCCAAACCGGAACATGAAATGTACTCCGGATGCTCCAGCCCTGCGAGAATCTGCTGTAACTACCTTGTTTCCGCTTATCAGCGCCATA
>JAFTPG010000067.1 GCA_017463375.1 Ruminococcus sp.
GGGAACCATGAGATGTTATACTTTGATTTAAGTCGCTCAACAGCGGCTTTTTTCACGATTGACTGACAGTCGGGAACGCTGTGGAGAGCTGAATTGAGCGAGTATCCCTTTACAGGGAAAGCGTCGTTTTTACCGATAAAGCGTTCCAGCTCGATTTTTTTTACGCCCTGAAACAGCTCCTCGAATGTGCCAGCTTTGAATTCAGCAAGCTCAATGAGAACTCTCTCTGCGGTCGAAAGGCAGAGATTAGCTCTTGCGACGATATTTTCATCACCGCTGAAAGTGATTTTTCCGTCGCTGATACGGAGATCCTCTCCGCCGATTTTCAATATTTCGTATTTTAGCACGCTCTCCAGACCAAAATGGCACGGACAGCAGATTCTGATATTATTATTCACAGTTAACTCCTGTTCATCGGTAGGTTATGCGGCAGGTGCGGCAGCTTCACCGCCGGCAGGCTGCTGCTGTTCGGGTGCGGGAGTTTCAGCCGGCTGCTGAGGCGTTTCCGGTGCAGGTTCAGCCGGAGTCTGGGCATTCGGGTCGGGAGCCTGTGTAGCAGGCTGAGCGTTCGGGTCAGCTGCGGGATCGGTGACTCCCTCGGTAGACGCCTCTGTTACAGGAGCAACATAGTGACCTCCGCGGCAGGTTTCGCAGTTTGTGGATTTCCAGTAGCCTGTGACTCCCTTGGGACAGCTTGCACCGGCAATCAGACCCGAGGTCTTGCACATAGGAGCCTCAATAACAGATTCAACAGGGTCGAAGTCCTTGGCTGAGTCGATACTGTTGGCGTATTCGCCGATAGCGTTGTACCATACCTGAGCTGATTTCAGTGAAGATGGAAGTGTAAGTGATTCATTGTAATATTTGTAACCGATAGTAATACCGCTTACGAAGTCACGGGTAAGACCAACGAATGTGAGGTCATACCAGTTATCGGTAGTACCTGTCTTTCCGCAGACAACCTTATTGTCGAGCTTAGCGGCAGTACCCGTACCATTTTCAACAACGTTCTTGAGGAGACGGTTCATAACCCATGCAGTTTCCTCGCTTACAGCCTGTCTGGGATTGCCGTTATTCTCATAAACGACATCGTGGTTAGCTTGTTCGATTTTGGAAACGATATGAGCTTCCGAGTAGATACCGTTGTTTCCGTAAGGAATATAAGCGTTAACGAGGTTTTCGAGAGTGATACCATAAGTCAGTGAACCTACGGAAAGCGGTGAGTAAGCCTCGTCGGCAGGGTCAAGCTCCATACCCATCTGAGTTGTACAGAAATTATAGACGCTTTTGGGAGTAAGAGCCTCGCAGAGCTGAGCAGGAATCGTATTGTAGGACTTCTGCAAAGCGTAGTAGATGTTGATATTCTGACCGGAGATGCTTACATTTCCTGTAGTTGAATAGTTTGTAGGCCATTTTCTGCCATCGATCTCCATGATAGCCTCGTCTTTATAGACAGAGCCCCAGTGGATCATATCGGTTTCGAGAGCGAGACCGTAGGTAGAAATAGGCTTCATAGTAGAACCGATCTGTCTTTTTTCTCCGACGGCAAAGGTTGTGGAGAGCGAGGTTTCCTTTTTGCCTATATCGCCGACAAGAGCCAGAATCGAGCCGTCGTAGTCCATAGCGATGAATCCGACGTGAGGAGTGTATTCCTCAGATTCTCCGTCTCCGTCGATGTCAGCCCACTTGCGGACGGAATCGGCACTCATGAGATTATTGAGGTCGAGGAACTTATTTTCCACATATTCCTGCATCTCCAGATCAACGGTAGCGTAAATCTTATATCCGCCGCTGTTGATACGCTTATAGGCTTCGGAACGGTCAATATTGTAGAGTCCGCAGAGATAGTCGGCTGTTTCGTAGTACATAGCGTCTACAACCCATGAGTAAGCCTCATGCTCCTTGATAAGCTCCTGAGCCGCCTCCTCGGGATGAAGTGCAAGATATTCCTCAGAGTCGGTATAAATCAGCTTTTCAGCGAGATACTGCTGATACTCGTCGTAGGTGATAGCGCCGTTCTTGTAGATCTGCCAGAGAACATACTGCTGACGTTCCTTGTTGTTGGCTCGTCCGTCAACGAGAAGCTCGCCTGTTTCATCGTCATAGGTCTTTACATTCGGACCGTAATAGTTCGGAGACTTAGGAATAGCCGCAAGAGTTGCAGCCTCCGCCGTAGTCAGTTCGCTTACATCCTTTCCGAAGTAGGTAAGCGAAGCGAGCTGGATACCGTTGATAGGTCCGCCGAAGCCGATATAGTTGAGGTACTCCTCGAGGATTTCGTCCTTGGAGTATTTTTTCTCAAGCTGCATAGCACGGAAAATCTCACGGATCTTACGCTGCGGGGATTGCTCGTTATCGCCGGTGAGATTTTTAACCAGCTGCTGAGTTATGGTCGAGCCGCCCTGTTCGGTGTCGTAGATATGGATGAACATATTGAGGAAAGCAGAGAATGTACGCTTATAGTCCACGCCGTCGTGTGAGTAGAAACGCTCATCCTCGGTATAAACGAAGGCGTCACGGACATGCTGAGGGATCTCGTCGATAGTGACGGGAATACGCTGAACGTCGGTTTTAACTCTGTTAAGAACGACGTATTCCTCCTCGCCGTTTTCATTTTCCTGGATTCCGTAGAAATAAGTATCGCTTCCTGCTTCAAGCTCCTGAAGGGTAACACCGGTAGTTTCCTCCATGAAGTCGAGAACGTAAACGGTGAGAGCAGTTGCGACTATAGTACCGGTAATGATCATGACGAGAGTCAGCGAAAGCAGGGTAGTCATGATAACTGTAATGAGCTTCTTGAAGATAAGGAACACCTTACTGTGTTTTTTCTTCTTTTTCTTTTTGGGATTTCCCTGAGGCTTATCGCCGGCAGCTTCCGGGTTCTGCTGAGCTCTGAGCGAAGGACGTCTTTCATAGGGCGGAGGTCCTGCGCCGTTGGCATGCGGATTTCTCACATCGTGTGAATTATTATTTGCATTGTCATTTCCGATAATGTTGTTATCGTTCATATTGTTATTATCGTTCATTTTGACCGGGTCATCGTCTGACGTATCTGAAGATGACAGCTCCTTTCAAAGATTTCTGATAGTTACACACAATATATTATAGCACACTTTTTTTCGTTTGTTAAGTCCAAAATGAAAAAAACAGCAAATTGTATAATATAGAAAATTCAGGTAATAATATTTACAGCAATTTCAGCAAAGAGGTGGTAAAAAATGATAGACAGGAAGATCTTCTTTACGCTTGTCGGATCGGTAACGGTGTCGGGATTCATCGTAATATGCACGCTCGGGCAGTCGCTTCACCATCAGAAGGTTGAAGCAAAGGTGCGGACATCCCTGTACGAGCTGGAGAAAGTCGAATTCATTGTGCGTGAATACGAAGGGAAGCTTGGCGTGTTCAGGGGCGAAAGCGAAACTCCGTATCGGATCATCGACTGCAACGTGTCATTGCTATCGGAATACGATCGTCAGCAGCTCAGGACGGGGATAGTGATCGAGTCGGATGAAGAGCTGAATTCCTTTATCGAAGATATGTCAACTTAGAGCATGTTTATTTCTGAGGCTTTCTGTGCTTTTTCTTTTTTCTCACCGAGAATCCGAAATCGCCGAGTTTTCTGCCAAGAGCGAAATATTCTCCGTGGGCATAGGCGGCAAGACCGCACTGCTGAAGATTCAGCTTGCCCTTGCTGTCTATATAGCGGTCGTCAACATCAATGCCGACTATTTCCGCAAGAAACATTGTATGCGAACCGAGCAGCTTTGATTCAGTGACGCGGCACTCCAGTGCAACAGGGCACTCCTCTATGATCGGGACTGAAATTTTCTGAGCGGGGAGAAGATGGAATCCGCAGTCGGCAAATTTATTGGTATCTCTTCCGCTTTTAACGCCGCAGTAGTCGGTCTGACGGCACATTGCCGAGGTTGTCAGATTAATAGCGAATTCTCCGGAGTTCTTTATAATATCGTGGGAATACCGTTCGGGCCGAACTGAAATATAGGTCATAGGCGGACGGGTACATACAATGCCGGTCCAGCCGATAGTGAGGACGTTTGGATTTTCGGCAGTTCCGCAGGTAACAAGAGCCGCAGGCACGGGAGCCAGCAGGGTACTGCCTTTCCAGAAGGTTTTAGACATAGTGATCTCCTTAAAATAAAACTGATACTATCATTATATCATCAACGGCAGCTTGTTTCAAGCTTACAGGAAAAAATATCGGAATATTGTGTTCGGAGCGCTTCTGAACAAATTTTACGTTCCCCCTCGACAAACGGAAAAAAATGGTGTATAATATAATTAATAATGCTTAGTGCACAGAAAACATTATGATTGGAGCGATTTTATTATGTCAAAGAAGTCTTTTTACATTACTACACCCATATATTATCCGTCTGGAAATCCGCACATCGGACACTGCTATACAACAGTTGCCTGCGATTCAATTGCACGTTACAGAAGAATGCAGGGCTATGATGTAATGTTCCTGACCGGAACCGATGAGCACGGACTGAAAATCGAGCAGAAGGCTGCCGAAAAGGGTGTTACTCCCAAGGAGTATGTTGACGAGATCGTCGAAACATTCAAAAAACTCTGGAAGTACATGAACATCGACTACGACCGCTATATCAGAACTACGGACGATTACCACATCGAGACTGTCCAGAAGATTTTCAAGGCTCTCTACGACAAGGGCTACATCTATAAGGGCGAGTACTCCGGAAAATACTGCACTCCATGCGAGAGCTTCTGGACTGAGTCGCAGCTTGATGAGAACGGCTGCTGTCCTGAGTGCGGACGTCCTGTCACAGAGGCAAAGGAGGAGGCTTACTTCTTTAAAATGTCTCCCTTTGCTGAGAGAATCGAAAAACTCCTCACTGAGACTGATTTCCTCCAGCCCAAGACAAGAGCTGTTGAGCTTGTAAACAACTTTATCAAGCCCGGTCTTGAGGATCTCTGCGTGTCGAGAACCACCTTCAAGTGGGGAATTCCTGTAACCTTTGATGAGGGACACGTTGTTTATGTATGGATCGACGCTCTTTCCAACTATATCTCAGCTCTCGGCTTCTGGAATGAGCAGTACGGTGATTTTGATAAATACTGGCCTGCCGATACTCACATGGTTGCAAAGGATATCATGAGATTCCATGCAATTATCTGGCCTGCAATGCTCATGGCTCTGGAGCTTCCGCTTCCGAAGCATCTCGCTGTTCACGGCTGGATCACCTTCAACGGTCAGAAGATGTCAAAGTCTCTTGGAAATGTTGTTGACCCGTTTGTACTTGGCGAGCGTTACGGATGCGATGCAATAAGATACCACATTCTCCGTGAAATGGCGCTCGGAGCTGACAGCTCCTTCTCAAACGAGATCATGATCAACCGCATTAACTCTGATCTCGCTAACGGCTTCGGAAACCTTGTTTCACGAACTGTTGCAATGGTTGATAAGTATTTCGGCGGAACACTTCCTTCTGAGCGTGAGGCTGACGGCCTTGACAATGACCTCCGCAGTGTTGTTCTTAACGCTGTGGCTGAGGTTGACAAGGCTATGGATGAAACAAAAATAAAGACTGCTCTTGAGGAGCTTTTCAAGGCTGTTGACAGGGCAAATAAATACATTGATGAGACAACTCCATGGGTTCTCGGCAAGGATGAGTCGAAGAAGGCGAGACTTGCATCAGTTCTCTATAATCTTCTTGAAACTATCCGTATCGTGTCAACACTCCTTTCACCGTTCATGCCCGCAACAATGCCTGAGGTATGGGAGCAGATCGGTCTTGACGCTGCTGATGCCACTTACGAAAATGCATGCAGATTTGATGTTCTTCCGCTGAACGTAACTGTTAAGAAGGGCAGAGTCCTCTTCCCGAGAATCGACGCAGAAAAGGAGATCGAGGAGCTTAACGAGCTTATCAGAAAACAGGCTGAGGAGGCTCAGGCAAAGCTTTCAGCTGCCGAAAAAGGGGAGACGGCTGAGGAGAAAATCGAGCTTGCTCCCGAAATCACTATTGACGATTTCGCTAAGGTTGAAATCAGAGTTGCTCAGGTAAAGGAATGCGAAAAGGTAAAGAAGTCCGATAAGCTTCTCTGCCTCCAGCTTGACGACGGTATGGGCGGACGTCAGGTCGTTTCGGGAATCGCACAGTACTACAAGCCCGAGGAGCTCATCGGAAAGAAGGTTCAGCTCATTGCAAATCTCAAGCCAGTGAAGCTCAGAGGAGTTGAAAGCTGCGGAATGATCTGCGCTGCCGATACTCCCGACGGAGTTAAGGTTGTTTTCGTGGATGACAGCGTTCCCGTTGGTTCAAAGATAAGATAAGTACGGAGGATAATGAAATGCAGAATAATCCGCTTTATGAACAGTACAGCCAAATCAGGGAATACTGCGAAAAGCTTGAAGGGGCAGCTTACGACAGATATAAGCTTTACTCTCCTGCTACCGAAGAGGATATATGCAGTTTGGAGAATGATAACGGTGTCATTCTTCCCGAAGAACTGAAAAATTGGTATATGCTTTCAAATGGCTTTGATATGAACTCGACGGCGGATATTCTTCCGATTTCGTCAATAAGAGCTTGTCCCTTCGGCGATTTGGAGGAGCTTGACAAATGCTTTATAGTCGGTCACTATATCGGCGACGGCTCAATGCTTGTTATCGACAACTGCGGTAATTTCTATGAATTTGATCACGGTTATCACAGGCTTTATAAGATGTCTTTCAGAGACTTCCTTGTGAATTGGGTAATCGACAGGCTTGAGGATAACATGTACGACGCAGGTCTGATGTAACTTTCTTTTCGTGGACGACAGCGTTCCCGTTGGTTCAAAGATAAGATAATTTAATTCGGGGATGGTTTATACCGTCCCTGATTTATTTTATAATGCCGGATTATAATGTCGTACAGCGGGCAACCGCAAGGGTCGCCCCTACGGAATAGAACGATTATAATATATAGGAAAGTGTAAATTTAATATTTGAATGTAGGGGCGGATATCATCCGCCCGTATAAGAAAGGAAAATAATATGAAATCAAACAAATTAATTGCCGGAGCATTATCGCTCTGTATCATGGGAACAA
>JAFTPG010000068.1 GCA_017463375.1 Ruminococcus sp.
ATAAATTTATCTGAATCGATCCTTGCTTATATAGTATGTATCATCCCCGTAAAACTGAATCCTCGCACCCTCAGGAGTCTGACGAAGCATCTGATACACGTTGTACATATCAGGACTCACCGAACAGAATCCCATCATGGACATTCCAAACATGAGACCATTCAGGAGCTTCATCTCAGCAGGAGCAGCAATGAATACCGCAAACGGAACAACTCCGAGCACCAGCGGAAGAAGTGACATGAGTGCAAAGCGTCCTCTTGAAAGCGGATAGGACGCAAGTGCAACTGCCGTAAGCTGTTTCGGCATAATTCCGATCGTCACAACAGCTTTCGATGGATAAACAACTGCGTGAAGAATCTCATGAAGCGGAATCATCAGGAATCCCAGAAGTATTCCCAAAGGCAGCCCAGCAGGAGCAATTACCATTTCATCACTGAAATATGTTTTCACAAACATCGCCGCAAAGCATATCAGCAAAAACGGTATCATGAACGGAAGCGACCTGAGCTGCATTTCTCCTATTGTTCCGGGCATCTTCATTTTTACCGCATCAGGTGAAAGCTCTCCGCACTGATATTCAGCGGCATTTTTAATGGTACCGACCCATTTTATCTTTGCCATGTATCCCCCTTATCTGTTGAACATCCTGTTGAGCTTCTTAATCTTCTTTGCAAGTTTAGGAGTAAAATCGCTCTTCTGAGTTCGGAACTGCCAGTTTTTTCCGAGAGTGGAGGGAGTATTCATTCTGCACTCGCTGCCGCTTTCGAGGAAGTCCTGAATCTGAGCAACAGCAGTCTGAGCCACGCTTCCCCATGCTGCACGAACCATAGCCATAGGGATCTCACTCTTTTTCTTCACGCCGAGATACTTTTTGGCAAACTTAACCGAGTCGGGAGAAGAAGCCTCGAGCCAGCCCGTCAGAGTCTCATTGTCGTGAGTTCCCGTGTAGCAATAGTAATTTGTACTTGCAAAGTTGTGCGGAAGATGCTCATTTTCGCCGTCGCTGAATCCGAACTGGAGCACCTTCATTCCCGGATATCCCGATTTGTCAAGAAGCTCACGAACCTCGGGAGTAATGAAGCCCAGGTCCTCAGCGATAATATTCAGCCTGCCGAGCTTCTCCTCTGCAAGACGGAAAAGCTCATGATTGGGTCCCTTTTCCCATTCGCCGACAGTTGCGTCCTCGCTTCCGTAGGGAATTGCATAATAGCTCTCAAAGCCTCTGAAATGGTCGATTCTCACGATATCGTAGAGCTCCGCAGCCCGCTTGATACGGTTTATCCACCATACATAGCCGGTTTTCTTGTGATAGCTCCAGTCGTAGAGAGGGTTTCCCCAGAGCTGTCCCGTGGGAGAAAAATCATCGGGCGGACAGCCTGCAACCGCAACAGGCTTCTTCTCCCTGTCAAACTGGAAAAGCTTAGGACAAGCCCATGCCTCAACGCTGTCGAGAGCGCAGTAAATCGGGATATCACCGATAATCTGAATCTCATTTTCATTTGCATAGGACTTCAAAGCACTCCACTGACGGCTGAACTCGAACTGAATAAACTTAAAGAAGCCGATATCATTTTTCAGCTCCTTTTTAGCTGCCGAAACAGCCTTAGCCTTGTGCATGGAAAGCTCTTCACCCCACTCATACCATGCTTTTCCGCCGTTTTTGAATTTCAGCGCCATGAACAGAGCATATTCGTCCAGCCACTTTTTATTTTCCGTACAGAATTCTTTATAGTCAGGAAATCCCGACGGCTTGAAGTTATTATATGCGATCCTCAGCACGTCAAAGCAGTTGTTGTAGATAATGCTGTAATCTACTCTTCTGGAATCAGTCTCCCAAACGATCTCCGAATAATCGGTTTTCTCAAGAAGTCCGTCCTTCTCGAGAAGCTCGAAGTCTATGAAGTAGGGATTTCCTGCATTTACCGAAAATGACTGATACGGCGAATCTCCATAGCTTGTGGGCGAAAGCGGCAGGATCTGCCAGCTCTTTGTTCCGCTTTTTTTCAGGAAATCCACGAACTCGAATGCGTGTTTTCCCATTTTTCCGATGCCGTACTCCGACGGCAGACTTGATATGTGCATAAGTATACAGCTTTTTCTCATATAAAATCACTCCTGTTGACAAAATGTTCCTGTATGCATATTTCCCCGAAAGCACGCTCATAATACAATAAAAAAAGAGGTGCTCAAATGAAGTTTTCACAGGGATTTTTCGCCTTTCTTATGGGCTTTTTTCTATACAGCATGATCGAGATCATCAGCCGGGGTTACACTCACTGGACTATGGCTCTTACCGGCGGAACAGTTCTCGCCATTCTGTATATTATCAACTGCCGCCGCACGATGACTCTCATGAAGAGCTGCTTTATCGGAGCAGTCGTTATTACTGCTGTTGAACTGATAGTCGGTATCTGCGTTAACCGCATTATGGGATGGAGAGTCTGGGATTACTCCGATGTTCCGTTCAATCTGCTCGGTCAGATATGCCTCCCCTACTCTGCCGCTTGGTTTCTGCTGTGTATCCCGGCGTACTACCTCTGTTCAGCAATACGCCGACAGTTTCATTCTCACAAGCTCTATAATTATACCACATAGATATTTTTTTTTCAATAAGCCCTGTTAATTGGATAAATTGTTGTTTAGCGGGGTGTATCTTCGCAGTCTATTGAGGGAGACCCTTTTGAAAAAGGGTCCTCCCTCAAACTCCCTCCCTAAAACTTTTATTTAAATTTTCCATATAGGGGGCATGCCCCCTATATGGAAAATTTGAGTTGAAGTCTTTGGAAAGGGGTCTGGGGAAGA
>JAFTPG010000069.1 GCA_017463375.1 Ruminococcus sp.
AATCACGCAAGGGCGGATATAATCCGCCCCTGACTGTATACCGGCGAATTAACCGATAACGTTTTTGATTTTGATTTCCTTTTCAACGAGAGCGAGGTCATTCTTAACCATTCTCTCAACAAGCTCGGAGAATGAAATCTCTCTCTTCCAGCCGAGAGCAGCCTCAGCCTTTGCAGGATTTCCGAGAAGAATATCAACCTCGGCAGGACGGAAGAACTTAGGATTAACCTTAACGATAGTCTTGCCTGTAGCCTTATCGATACCAATTTCGTCAACGCCTGTACCCTGCCACTCAACCTCGATTCCAACGTGTGAGAAAGCAGTCTCAACGAACTCACGGACAGTTCTTGTCTCGTTAGTAGCTATAACGTAGTCGTCGGGAGTCTCCTGCTGGAGCATCAGCCACATAGCCTTAACGTAGTCCTTTGAGTGACCCCAGTCACGCTTGGAATCCATATTTCCAAGCTCCATGTATTCCTGAACGCCGAGTTTGATTCTTGCGGCAGCGTCAGTGATTTTTCTTGTTACGAATTCAAGACCTCTTCTCTCAGACTCGTGGTTGAAGAGGATTCCCGAGCAAGCGTACATACCGTAGCTCTCACGGTAGTTCTTTGTAATCCAGTGTCCGTAGAGCTTAGCAACTCCGTAGGGACTTCTGGGGTAGAAAGGAGTTGTCTCGCACTGAGGAATAGCCTGAACAAGACCGAACATTTCCGATGTAGAAGCCTGATAGAAGCGGCACTCAGGCTTAACGATTCTGATAGCCTCGAGCATATTTGTAACACCGATTGCGTCAATGTCAGCAGTTCCGAGAGGAGTATCCCAGCTTGTAGCAACGAATGACTGGGCAGCGAGGTTATAAACCTCGTCAGCCTGAGAGATTCTCATAGCGGAAACGAGTGAAACGGGGTCGGTCATATCGGCATAGATAAGAGTAACCTTATCCTTGAGGTGCTCAATATTGCCGTAGTCAACAGTACTCTTTCTTCTCCAGATACCGTAAACGTTGTAGCCCTTTTCGAGGAGCAGCTCAGCAAGATAAGAGCCGTCCTGACCTGTAATACCTGTGATAAGTGCGTTTTTCATTTTATATTCTCCTTGAAATTAATTTTATGTGAAATTGGGTGATTTTCAAATCATTCATTTATTGTAGGGGAGACCCTTGCGGTCTCCCGACGGACAGCCGCAAGGGCTGTCCCTACATTTTATATTTTATCAGACAAGCCCAGTTCTGCCCTGATCGTTGAGCTGAGCAATAACCTGCTTAACGTCCTGAGTGCTGTTCTTTGAGCAGATAAGCAGAGCGTCGTCGGTATCGACGATGATGATATCTTCCACGCCTACAGCCGCAATAAGACGTTTTCCGCCGCAGATAGTAGTTCTCTCCGAGCCGATTGAGATAACGTCGCCCTCGATGTAGTTATTGGAGTCGTCAACCTCGTTGATTCTCTCAACAGCCAGCCAGTTGCCGACGTCGTCCCAGCCGAAGCTGCCGGGGATGGTGTAGATATCGTCCGCCTTTTCCATGATTCCGAAGTCGATGGATTCGCCCTTGAAAGCGGTGAACTCCTTTACAAGAACCTCATTGAAGCTCTCCGTACCGAAAGCCTCTCCGATTCTGAGAGCACCGTCATAGATCTCGGGCATAAAGGTTCTGAGGTTCTCCATGATTGAGGAGACCTTCCATACGAACATACCGCTGTTCCAGAGATACTTTCCGGATGCAAGATATTCCTTAGCAGTAGGCAGGTCGGGCTTTTCAACAAAGCGTTCAACCTTATATGCGTCGGGCATATCTGCGGCAGTTTCGCTTCCGAAGTTGATATAGCCGTAGCCTGTCTCGGGATAGTCGGGAGTAATACCGATGGTAACGAGATTTTTGCCCTCGAGACTGAGCTTCACAGCCTTTTTAAGAGTACTTGTGTAAAGCTCCTCATAGCCGATAAGGTGGTCTGAGGGAAGCACGAGCATAACTGCGTCGTCATATTTTCTTCCGATAACGGCAGCCGCAAAGGCAATGCACGGAGCTGTATTTCTTGCACACGGCTCAGCGAGGATATTCTCCTTGGGAATATCGGGGAGCTGCTCGTTAACGAGACCGATATAGGCGGAATTTGTAACGATAAAGATATCCTCAGCCTCCACGAGGGGGAGAAGTCTCTTTACGGTTTTCTGAATCATAGTTTCGCCGTCCTTGGTCAGTGAAAGGAACTGCTTTGGTCGTGAGTTACGGCTTTTCGGCCAGAAGCGTTCGCCTCTTCCGCCTGCCATGATAACTGCTGTAGTTTTCATATGTCATTGTCCTCTTTTCTGTTTGACTGAGACTCCGGCAGGAGAACTCCCTCCTCGGACTCAGCGTTGGTTTTACCGGGAAACAGCATGGTTTTGAGCGTCATAAGTATAATCTGCAAATCCATGCGCAGCGAATAATTTTCTATATACATCAGATCCATTTTGAGCTTGTCGTAGGGGGAGGTATCATACACTCCCGTAACCTGCGCATAGCCCGTAAGACCTGCCTTTACCTTTAGTCTGTATCCGAACTCAGGCATTTCCTTTTCGTACTCGGCACTAAGCTCGGGACGCTCGGGTCTGGGTCCGACCACGGACATTTCGCCCTTTAATATATTGAGGATCTGCGGAAACTCGTCTATACGGAACTTTCTGAGAATCTTTCCGACGGGAGTAATTCTGCTGTCCTCCTCGCCTGCGAGCTGGGGAACGCCGTTCTTTTCGGCATCCACGATCATGCTGCGGAACTTATACACATAAAATTCCTTACCGTCGATAGTGAGACGCTTCTGCTTGTACAGCACGGGACCTCCGTCGCAGAGCTTGACGGCGATTGCCGAGATTATCATGAACGGAGCTGCCGGAACAAGTGCGATCAGGGAGAATACGATATCGAAGATACGCTTGAAGAGTCTCTGCTCGAAGTCAAGCCCGTAGTTGCGGCAGAGCAGCAGCGGAGTATCAAAAAGCCGTATATCGTCGGCACCTCTTATGATAATATCTGAAATTTTCGGAGCTATATACGCTCTCACGGAATTTTCAAAGCAGAATTTGATGTAATCATTCCGCATTTCCGCAGGTATATCGCAGATAATAACGCCCTCATACTTGAGTATAAGGCTGCGTATTTTTTCCTTATCCTCATTAACGCTGACGGATTCGCAGATCATATACTTATCCACACGCTGACTCATTTTCAGCACGAGAGCCGCCGCCTGATGGCTGCCATAGAGAATAATAAGCCGTCTGGGGGGATAGATCAGGAAGAAAATTTTTCCCGTCACGAACGTCCATACGGATATAACGGCAAAATGTATGAGAGTCATCACCAGAATCGGAGTAGCGTTCATAAAATGACGTCCGATAAGGCTTATGAGGAAATATGCAATAACGTTCACGCAGACCATTGAAATCATCTGCGAATAGAGCATATCCGTTTTTTTCAGATAGCCCAGCTTGAATCCGCCGTACACCTTGAAAAAGAGAGCGGTAATAATTCCGTAGATGGCAATAAGAACCCAGTTGCCTCGTCTGTAGAATGGCAGGATAATCGTATCGCTGTAGTATCTGTACCATACCGCCGCAAAGATTCCCGTTACTATTGCGAGAAGCAGAACCGCCGAGCCAAAGGAAATTATTCTTTTATATCGGTCTTTTTTAGTCATAATAACATTGCACGGCTATACCATCGTAAACCCGCACGAAGTCTCCTTTATATATCTTTAGGCTTGATAGGGTCAGCACGCCCTAAATACATCTTCTGATTGCCGATTCTTCGCAGAATAGCAATATTAAGGTTATTATAACAAATCGGCAGACCCCTGTCAATAGAATCTGCCGTATTTTACAAATTTCCTGTTCAATTTATGGCATTTTGCACAAAAATACTTTTTGCGGAGATTTAATCAATATATTTTTCATAGCCTTTCCCTCTCACATCATATCAGCATGCTGACTCCGTTCACAAGCATGCACATAAGTATTCCCGTCACCGTCGGGAGAATAAAGCTAAGCGCAGTCCATCTGAGGCTTCCTGTTTCCTTTTTAATAGTCATGCAGGTCGTTGCACACGGAAAATGAAACAGCGTGAATATCATCATGCAGACCGCCGTTGTAAGAGTCCAGCCGTTATCACTCAGCAGGGCATGAAGCTGAGACATATCCGAGATGTCAACAAGAGTTCCCTGTGCAAGATACGTCATTATTATTATAGGCATAACAATTTCATTCGCCGGGAATCCCAGTACAAAAGCAAGGAGGATCACTCCATCCAGTCCCATCAGCGAGCCGAGCGGATCGAGGAACTCCGAAATATGTGAGAGCAGAGAAGCTCCCCCTGCTTCAACGTTTGCGAGGATCCAGATTATAAGTCCGCACGGAGCCGCCGCTGTGCAGGCTCTTCCGAGAACAAAGACCGTTCTGTCCAGAACCGAGCGCACGATCACTCTCGAGAACTGAGGTCTGCGGTACGGCGGAAGCTCCAGCGTAAACGACGAGGGAATTCCCTTCAATACCGTATGAGACAGAAGCTTCGACATCAGCAGAGTCATAAGAACTCCCAGTACGATGACTCCCAGCAGTATCAGCGCCGACAGCAAGGACGCTCCGAAGCCCTCGGATATGACGAAAAACATCGTGATCACTGCGATTATCGTCGGGAATCTTCCGTTGCATGGTACAAAGCTGTTTGTGATTATCGCTATCAGACGCTCTCTCGGCGAATCAATTATCCTGCATCCAGTGACTCCGCAAGCGTTGCAGCCGAAGCCCATCGCCATCGTTATCGCCTGCTTTCCGCAGGCGTTTGCACATCTGAAGCCCTTATCAAGATTAAACGCTGCTCTCGGAAGATATCCGAAGTCCTCCAGAAGAGTAAAAAGCGGAAAGAAAATCGCCATCGGCGGCAGCATGACTGAAACCACCCACGCTAAAACCTTATAAATGCCGTCGATGAGGACTCCGCAGAGCCAATCGGGAGCATTCAGTGAAGAAAGACCATTCCCGAGAATATCGCCGAAAGAAAACAGAGCGTCTCCGAGCAGATCCGAGGGATAATTTGCACCTGCGATAGTGATCCACAGAATGATTCCCAGCAGAAGCAGCATCACGGGAGTTCCTAGCCTTTTTCCTGCAAGAATGCGGTCGAGTCTGCGGTCACGCCTATACGGCTCGGAGCTTTCAAAGCTGACGACCTCTGCGGCAATCTCCTCAGCACGCTTTATTACCGAGGAAATCACCATGTCTGTGACTGCTTTTCCGTCGATAGAAGAGATCTCCCCGGCAAGCTCCGAGTAGGGAAATCCCTCGCAGGCTTCGGCTTTTTCAGTAAAATTTCTGTCGCCCTCAAGCAGTCTGAGCGCCGCAAGACGAGCCGGGATCCTTCTGAGCTTCCCCGAGAGGACTTCTTCAAGCTCCTTTGCCTTTTCCTCGATCTCCCCCGGAAGCCTCGTCGGCGGAGGAGTCGGAGCATCCCTGCATTCCGCAAGCTCGCACAGCCGCTTTTTCAGAACGTCAAGACCCTTTCCGTTTCGTGCGGTGACTCCCACAACGGGGACTCCGAGAAGCTCCTCAAGCCGCCGGAAATTGATTTTTATTCCCTTTGACTCCGCCTCGTCAAGAAGATTCACGCAGACCAGCGTTTTCGGAGCCGCTTCAATGGTCTGGAGCGCAAGATTCAGATTACGTTCAAGACACGTCGCATCGCAGACAACTATCACCGCATCAGCTCCGCCGAAACATATGAAATCACGGGCGCATTCCTCCTCAGCCGAGTTGGCTCGCAGCGAATATGTTCCCGGAATATCCGCAAGAATGAAGCCTTTTCCGCCATATTCAAAACGTCCCGACGCTGTGGAAACCGTCTTGCCTGCCCAGTTTCCGGTATGCTGCTTCATCCCCGTCAGAGCGTTGAAAACTGTCGATTTCCCCACATTGGGATTCCCCGCAAGAGCCGCAAGAAATTCGCCTTCCGCCCTCTCAATAAACAGTGCCGACGGACTCTCTCCGTTTCTTTCCGCCATTTCTGTTCCTCCTTTTCTCATGATATTGTCATTCTATGACGGGAAACTGCGTAAAATGTCCGATCCGATAAATATTGTAAATCGCTCCTCGGCAGGGAGAGTTTCACACTCTGTTGAGGGAGACCCTTTTGAAAAAGGGTCATCACTCAAACTCCCTCCCTAAAACTTTTATTTAAATTTTCCAGATAGGGGCATGCCCCTATCTGGAAAATTTGAGTTAAAGTCTTTGGAAAGGGGTCTGGGGAAGAACCTTTCCTCAGAAAGGTTTTCCCCAGCAGGCTGCAAAGCTCTCCTTACTGAGGAGTAATTCACAATACAAATCGGAATTGGGATATTTTCCGCAAATTATCACAAATATTGATGCCAAACGGCTTGACTTTTTTGCAAAATTATAATATAATAAATGTAATTGTCAATGAGACACTATATTCATTAGGAGGCATGACCGTGAAAAAAACCGGAAAAGCTACTTTCTTCATTGTCTTTGCTTTGATTTTACTGTTCTCGGTTTCTTCGATATTTGGTCTGGACTATCAGTTCGGCGATAACAAGAAATCGTGGATCAAGGGCGTTGACGATATTCGTCTTGGTATTGACATCCAGGGCGGTGTTGACGTTACCTTCAAGCCGGCAGGCGACGCTGACGCTACTGACGAACAGCTCGACGCAGCAACTGAGGTAATCAAAACAAGACTTACTACTCTTGGAATCAACGACAATGAGGTTTACAGCGATCAGAAAAGTGACAGAATTATCGTTCGTTTCCCCTGGCAGGCAGGCGAGACAGATTTCGACCCCGAGGCTGCTGTCAAGGAGCTTGGCGAAACTGCTGAGCTGACCTTCAGAGAAGGCTCTGACTACGAAACAGACCCTGAGGATGAGACAAGCATCATTCCTACAGGCGAAATCGTTCTCACAGGCTCGGATGTTTCAGAGGCTGCTCCCGGAAGTCAGATGGATGACTCGGGTGAGTATCAGTACGTTGTACAGCTCACTCTCACAGAAGAGGGTACAGAAAAGTTCTCAACAGCTACATCAGCTCTCGTTGGAACTGACACGCCTATCTCTATCTGGATGGACAACACTATGATTTCCGCTCCGACCGTAAACTCTGCTATTACTAACGGACAGGCTGTTATCACAGGCGATTTTACATACGAATCCGCTAAGAAGCTCGCTGACCAGATCAACTCTGGTGCGCTCCCGTTCAAGATGGAGACTTCAAGCTTCAAGACTATCTCCCCGACCATGGGCGAAGGCTCGCTCGACGCTATTCTTCTTGCAGGTATCATCGCATTCTGCTGCATCGCAGTTTACATGATCGTTCTGTACAGACTGCCCGGCGTTGTTGCTGTTATTGCTCTTATGGGTCAGGTTGCAGGAAGTATCGCAGTCGTTTCAGGCTGGTTCGGCTTCCAGGCAGGCTCAACTCTTACGATCCCCGGTATTGCAGGTATCATTCTCTCTATCGGTATAGGCGTTGACGCAAACATCATCACAGGCGAGCGTATCAAGGAAGAACTCCGTTCAGGAAAATCCCTCGACGCTGCCATCAAGGTTGCCTATAAGAAGGCGTTTACAGCTATCCTCGACGGAAACCTCACAAACGTTATCGTTGCGGTTGTACTTATGGGTGCATTCGGTGTTCCGTCAAGCTTCTTCTCAAAGATCCTCAACAATACGATCTTCTTTGCATTCGGCGCTACTACTGAAGGCGTTGTTTACTCGTTCGGAATCACACTTCTCGCAGGCGTTGTATTCAACTTTATCATGGGTGTGTTTGCGGCACGTCTCATGGTTACATCACTTTCAAAGTTCAAGTGCTTCAAAAACAGAAAGCTTTACGGAGGTGACGTTAAATGAGCAAAATGAACAACAATTCACAGTCAGCTTCAACAGCGAAAATCTATGACTTCTGTTCAAAGAAGAAAATGATTCTCATAATCGCAATTGCTGTTCTTGCGGCATTTGTGCTCGGAATCATCATCCGCGGAGTAAATATTGCGCTTGAGTTCAAGGGCGGTACTGTTATCACTTATAACTACGACGGAGATTTTGATTCAGATAAGGCTGAGGCTACCGTCAAGAAAATTGTCAGCACTTCCGTAAATATCAGAACTGGTGAAAATATCGAGTCTGACGGAAAGCAGTTCACAGTTTCCTTTACTTCAAACGAGGGACTTACTGCTGATAAGCAGTCAGAGCTTACCGCTGCACTTCAGGAGGCTTTCCCCGACAGCTCTGTTGAGCTTTCCGACTCCAACGATGTTAACCCCACTACTGGTAAGGAATTCTTCCTCAAATGTATCGTTGCGGTTATATTCGCTGCAATTCTCATCATCATCTACATTGCTTTCAGATTCAGAAAGATCGGCGGCTGGTCGGCAGGTCTCTGCTCCGTACTCGCACTCTTCCACGACCTCGTGGTTGCAGTTGCTTCGTCAATTCTCCTCGGATTTGAAATCAACTCCAACATGGTTGCGGTTCTTCTTACAATTCTCGGTTACTCTATCAACAATACGATCGTTATCTACGACAGAATCCGTGAAAACCGTCAGCTTATGCCCAAGGCTACTATGAACGAGCTTATCAATGCTGGCTGCTCACAGTCGCTCACTCGTTCAATCAGAACATCTGTTACTACTATCGGTACAATGGTAATCGTAACTATCGTTGTTCTCATAAGCGGATATGATTCTCTTCTCAGCTTCTCAGTTCCGCTCATGTGCGGTCTTATCTCTGGTACATATACATCACTCTTTGTTGCTCCGGTAACATGGTCATGGTGGATGGAGAGAAAGGCTGCTAAGGGCAAGACTTCCAAGAAGAAGTGATTTATAAAACTCAAAGGACGGCACCTGCCGTCCTTTTTTTGCAGAGATGACCTTTCATCCCCTCTTGATTTCAGATAAATAAAAAGACGGCATAAGGCGACTGCTCGTACAGAAGTATATATATTATTGAGGAAGAACCCTTTTGAAAAAGGGTTCTCCTAACCGTCGCCTGTCCCCTCTGTCAGCTTCGCTGACATCTCCCCACACTGTGGGGAGTCATCCTCAAACTCCTTTCCTAAAACTTTCAGTTTTAAATTTCAGCCCCATAGGGTACAC
>JAFTPG010000017.1 GCA_017463375.1 Ruminococcus sp.
CGAAGCGGAAGCCGACTCGTCTACATAGGTTGACCAGCCCGTAACGCCGTCGGAAAAGTCCTCATCAACGAGAACACTTGCAGCTGCGGCATTAAATGCAGCTAATGGAGCGCAGCTCATTATGACAGCGGCGGCTGAAAACACTGCAGCGGCAGACTTCAGTTTTTGTGTATATTTATTTTTCATACAGATCCTCCTTTGCTGAAATGCATAAAATAATTTCGATATCAGTGATAATATTATACACCTTCACTCGAACAAAGTCAATACGCATCGGACATATTACAGCAAAAATCCCCTTGTTCATACGAACAAAGGGATACTTATCCATTTTATTTAATCTCTTCACTGCCCATGAAGCGATATCCTATGCCGCGGACAGTTTCAATGTATCTGCCGCATTCACCGAGCTTTGCACGAAGCGTGCGTATGTGAACGTCTACGGTACGGCTTTCGCTGTCAAAGGTATAGCCCCAGACCTCGGATAAAAGCTCGTCACGGGTATATACTCTGCCGCGGTTCTTCATCAGCAGAAGAAGTATCTCAAACTCCTTGAGAGTAAGAAGCACATCTTTGCCGCCTGCCCGGATTATATGCTTTGAAGGGCAGACATACAGATCATCGCAAATATATTCCTCCAGATTTTTAGGCGACTCTACACGGCGCAGCAATGCACGCACACGGGAAATAAGCTCCATTGTGCCGAATGGCTTGGCAATATAATCATCCGCTCCCTTGTCAAGAGCAATTACTTTATCATATTCCGTAGCCTTCGCTGTCAGCATGATAATGGGCATATTGCGGGTATCAGGCCGCTTTCTCAGATTTTCGAGAATTTGCAGTCCGTCCTCATCCGGCAGCATCACATCCAACAGCAGCAGCGAGGGAATCTTCTTTTCTAAAATCTCCCAGAAATCACTTGGATGTGAAAAGCCCTCCGCCTCAAAGCCTGAATTTGTCAGGGCATACAGGACAAAATTACGGATATTATCATCATCTTCCAGCATATAAATCATAATAAACACCTTTTCCTTGCTTCTTTATACATTTCATTATACAGCAGCAAGATAAAATTTATAATCGCACTTTGGTAAAACTCAGGTTAAATTTTATGTATGCGGGCGATAATCACTTACTGCGGCTCTGCCGTGTGAAAAACGCTGGACGGAATCCGTCCAGCGTTCAGAGTGTGTTCGCATACAAGAGCATTGAGCTTACTGTGCAATTTTCTTTTTGATCGCCACAAACAATCTCTCGATGCAGTACGCAACTGCAAAAACCAGTACAATTGCAAGACCTGCGGTACCGTACTCGTAGCTCTGGAGATTTCTTGAAATTACAAATCCCACGCCGCCTGCACCGACCATACCGAGAACAGCGCATTCCGAGAAATTGGTTTCAAGACGCATACCCGTCCATGCAGCGATCTGAGAAAAAGCTGCCGGAAGCACTGCATTCACAAAGATACTGATTCTGCTGGTTCCGGTTGCTTCAAGAGCCTCAAGCGTTTCATCGGGGATGCTCTCAAAGCTCTGAGCAAACGTCTTTGTGAAGAAAGCCGTTGTATGAACGCAGAGTCCTGCTACACCTGCTTCGGGTCCCATTCCGAGACATACAAGCATCAGAAGAACCCATACAGGCGTAGGAACTGCGCGGAGGAAAGTGAAAAGTGATTGTGTAAGTACTGACAGCCACTTGATACGCAGAATATTTCTTGCGGCAATCATTCCGAAGACAACTCCGAGTATCAGGCTGTATAAAAGCGAGAGAACAGCGATCGAAATCGTTTCAAGCATCGAGCTGAAAATCAGATCCATATTGGAAAAATCAAAATGTGCAAGCTCAGCGAAAACCTTTCCGATTTCGGGTACTCGTGACGCCAGCTTTATCCAGTCGATTTCAAGATACATCAGGCTGATAACAGTCAGGAGCACTGTTCCTGCCATGAAGCATGGTATAAATTTATTTTTCTGTCTGCAACCGACGGGAATCTTCTTTTCCTTTTTTGAGACTGCATTATTATCCGTCTGTTTTGCGGTATTTTGTACAATTGTCTGTTCCATTATTTCGCAATCTCCTTTCTGAGTCTGCCCGTAATGCGGTCAACGATAATAACCATTGCTGCGATGAGAAGTATGATACTCAGCGCAACATCATACTGAAATCCCTTGATATAGGTAAACAGTGTAAGACCTACACCGCCTCCGCCTACCATTCCGACGATAGTTGAAGCTCTGATGTTGACCTCGATACAATAGAGAAACCATGAGAGAAATCCGTTAAGGCACGAGGGAAGAATCGCCTGTATTACTCTCTGAGGAAAGCTTGCGCCGACTGCCTCAAGGCTCTCAACGCAGTCCTGTGATACATCCTCGATCGTCTCGACAAAGGCTCTTACCATGAAGGCATAGCTCGTAATGAAAAGAGCTGCAAAGCCTACGCCTGTACCGATTCCAAGCGAGGAAAACAGAATAAACGCCCATACAAGTGCAGGAATATTTCTCAGGAAGGTTGCAAAGCCTCTTACTATCTTTGCCAGCTTCGGAAAGGGTGAAACCTTCTCGCTTCCGAATAGTGATGTAAAGAATGCAAATATTGCTGCAAATGTTGTGGAGGAAAATGCAAGCGCAAGAGTTACGAGAACGCTTGAAAGAACTCCGGGGATTCTGCTTGATTTAGGAAGCGCAGGAGGAAGAAAGTCCTCGGTGATAAAGCTGACAAAAGCGTCTCCGTTCTCTATAAGGGTCATCGGATTGAAGTTGGTATAAAGCGTCGTCAGCACAAACAGTATCACTGCAACAATTATAAATGCAGTATACATTTTCTTCTGACCTGATACACCGACAGGTATTCTTTTATTCATTTGCAGACGCTCCAATCATCAGGTTTTCACGGGAAGTACCATAGATACGTTCAATCATCTCGTCAGTAAGCTCTGAGGGCACGCCGTCGAACACGATTTCTCCCTTAGACAGACCAATGATTCTTGTTGAGTATTTCACTGCAACGTCAAGCTGATGAAGATTCACTATGCATGCTATATTGCGCTTTGAGGTCATGTCTCTGAGCAGATCCATGATAGTCTTTGCGCTGGACGGATCAAGCGAAGCAATCGGTTCATCGCAGAGCAGAAGCTTAGGCTCCTGCATAATAGCTCTTGCAATGCCGACGCGCTGCTTCTGTCCGCCTGATAAGTCGGAGGCTCTGTTGTAGGCGAACTGCTCCATTCCAAGCTCCTCGAGAAGTGCGAGCGCCTTTTTCTTGTCATCCTCGGAATACATTCCGCATACACCTCTGATGCCGTTCATATAGCCGAGACAGCCGTGAAGTACATTCTGGAGTACGGACAGGCTGTATACAAGATTGTAGTTCTGGAAGATCATTCCCACCTTGCGGCGAAGCTCACGGAGCTTTCTGCCCTTCTGATCGGAAACCGACACTCCGTCAAGGCAGACGCTGCCGCCGGAAATTGGGATCAGTCTGTTGATGGAGCGCAGAATGGTGGACTTACCCGAACCCGAAGGACCGATCACTGAGATAAATTCGCCCTCTTTTACATTGAAGCTTACATTTTTCAGCGCATGAACGCCGTTGGGATAGCTCTTGCTTACATTTTCAAATTTCAGTATTTGTTCCATCATATATCCCCATTATTCTTCATTCATGATATTGTTCAGCTCAACTATGTCAGCATAGTCCTCCACGCTGCACTCAATAAAGCGTGCGCCTTCCTTCTTGATAACGTCAGTGAAGTATTCTTCGTTATCGTATGAGATGAGGAATTCCTGGAGCTTTGCCTTTGTTTCATCATTAACATCAGCGGAAACTACCATTGCCTCAGCAGGAATTGCACCGGATGTATGAATGATCTTTACATCGTCCTCGGAAGCATTGCCGTTTGCGATCTCGGATGCGAGGATCTGGTCGGAGATCGGAACTACGTCAACATCGCCCTTGATAACTGCCTGAAGTCCTGCCTGATGAGAGCCTGAGTAGCTCACTGCCTCAAAGAAGTCGCCGTTTGTATGCAGCTTGTCGGAGTTGAGAGCGTCATCTGGGAAAGCCTTGATGATCTCAGCTGCCGGAACGAGGTTTCCTGATGTTGAATCAGGGTCAACGAATGCCATTGTACAGCCCTTGATATCCTCAATGGAGTTGATCTCGCTGTTGGAGCTGGCCGCAACGAGTACAGAGTGGTAGACTGCCTTATCCGGGTCTCCGTCCTCAGCCTTCATAGCAATAGGCTCAACGTCAGCTCTTTCAACACCAAGTGCAATTGCGAGAGCACCCATATATGCCATATCAGCCTTGCCTGTTCTGAGAGCCTCGATAATGGCATTATAATCGCTCGCCTGAATCTCCTCAACCTCACAGCCGAGAAGCTCCTCTAAATCCTTTGCAAGACCGTTTCTTGCGCTTGTGCTCTGGTCGGTGGACTCATTGGGAGCATAAGCAATGGTGAATACTCCGTCCTCTCCGCCTGCGGAATTCTTGTTCTCCGATTTATCTGAACAGCCTGTGAATGAAGCGGCACCTAAAACTGCTGCCATTGCAGCTGCAAAAAATTTCTTATTCATTATAATTACTCCTTATCTGTAAATGCTGTAGAGGATTCCCTCTATCGTTTCTTTCGTAATATTTACCGGATTGTTGTCAGCTCTGCCTTTGGTGATGCCAAGCGAAGCAAGCCCGGGAATTTTATTGTAATCCACATTCCACTCCTCAAGCGTTGACGGAATGCCTGCACGATTGAGAATGCAGCGGATCTTTTCTCCCAGCTCAGCCGCCGAGCCTACTCCCAGCGCCTCAAGAAGAGCGCCGTACTCGGCAATACAGCTGCTGTTTATCTCCATAACAGGAGCAAGAAGCATTGCAACTGCTGTTCCGTGAGGGATATTATAGTGCATTGTAAGAGGATATGAAATCGAATGACAGGCTGTAGTTCTTGTGGCGCTGAATGCAAGACCTGCAATCATACTGCCCTGTGCCATATACTCATGAGCATTGTCAATTCCGCCGATAAGGCTGTCGATATGAGACATGATGGTTTTCACTGCGCCAAGCGCAAGAGCCTTTGAAACAACGTTTGAGCCATTTGCCCAATAGCTTTCCATAGCGTGCGCCGCTGCGTCAAGCGCTGATGAAACTGCAAGCTTCAGCGGCATGCCATTAGTAAGATTGGGATCAATAACTGCTGCATAAGCAAAGTTTTCACGGGATTCTACCGAACGCTTTACGTTCTGCGTCGGATCCCATATTGTTGCCCAGCAGGTAACCTCGCTGCCTGTTCCGGATGTGGTGGGAACGCCGATCCACTTTGTCTGCGGAGCTCCGAAGCTCTTTTCGGAAATCATCCGGCGCATTTCGTCTGGAGTCTGAATCTCCTTGCCATAAAAGCAACAGAGAGATTTTGCAACGTCCATTACGCTTCCTCCGCCGACAGCAATTACTGCTTCGGGAAGATAATCCGCTGTCTGACTGTAAAGCTCAAAGAGCTGCTCTACTGTAGGATTTGACTCATTGAAGCAAACGGTGCGGAATTCAAAATTATCGCTGAGCTTCGCAAAGGCTTCAAGCTGAGCTGCCGCCTCGTTCCATGTTATCAGAAGAACCTTTCCGCCTGCTGAAACAATATTATTGAGAAGCGACGGAATTTCAGTAATTGCGCCGTTTCCGCAAACCACCTGAACGGGATTGTAAAAACTGTTCATATCAGCTGCGCTCCTTTGCCATTACTTCGCTGAGCTTTTCGATTGCAGCAGGAAGCTCTCTCATATTGTCGATTACCATATCAGCACCTGCCTCAATATATTTCTGAGTTGTTTCAGCCTTGAGCTTTGCAAGACTGTCAGCGTCCATGCTGTTGTACTCATCCTCTGTGAGTCCGAGAAGATTCGAGCCTGTGAGAATTCCTATACTCCATGCACCTGCGTTTTTTCCTTCAAGGATGTCAGCAATGGTATCTCCGACCTTTACAACACTCTTTACGGGATACACGCCGAGCTGTCTCATGCACTCGAAAAGCATGAAGGGTGAGGGTCTGCCCTTTCCGGTTATATCAGGAGTCACAACACAGTCAGGAGTGTAGCCTGCCCTGCCTGCGCCCGGAAGCACATTCTTCATCATCTCTGCGTTATAGCCTGTTGTCGAGCCGATTTTTACTCCCATTTCACGAAGCTCTGCAACTGCGTCAAGAACTCCGTCAATAGGAGTACTGTATTCAGCAGCTACCTCGACAAGACGGTTCTCAAAATTATTATAGAGAGTCTCGACGTCATTATCGTTCCATTCTCTGCCGTATTTATTTTTCCACTGCTCTGAAGCTGTTTCAAGCGAAAGAAGCGAGCGGATATGCGTTTTCTTTTCCATTCCCATAGGTCCGTTGATTTCAGCTCGGGTAAGCGTGATCCCTGCCTTTGCAAAAACCTCTTCAAATACCACCATCGGTGCGGAGGAACCATAATCTACCGTTGTTCCTGCCCAGTCGAATACTGCAAGCTTAATTGTATTTTCTGTACTCATCATCTTTTTCCTTTCTGTTTTGGTACGATTTTATTATACACGACGTATGTAAATCCTTCTATCTCAACGGTGTAAAATGAGAGCAAAACATGTCTCGGGATTTTTTGCGTAAAGTAATGAAAATGTAAAACAGCATGTCCTTTTGTAAAGGAACGTCTCTATAGGATTTTATAAAACAAAAAAATACACCTGATGCCGGATCAAAGGCATCAGGTGTATTCCGGCTTTATTCGCAGGAAGCTGCTTTTAAAGCGTCTTTCATCTTTTTAACATACTCACCGACAGGCGAAGCTGCATCTCTTCCGTGTTTTTCGATAAGCTTGATAATTGCAGACCCGACAATCACGCCGTCGGAAACTGACGACATTTTCTGTGCCTGCTCGGGAGTCGAAATTCCGAATCCTATTGCACACGGAACGTCTGTATTCTCACGGACAACATTTACAATAGAAGCAAGGTCAGTTGTGATCTCGCTTCTTGTGCCGGTCACGCCGAGGCTTGATACGACGTACAGGAAGCCATCAGCCTCCTTTGCGATCATAGCGATGCGCTGATGTGATGTCGGTGCAATCAGAGAAATCAGGTCAACTCCATACTTAGCGCATACGGGCTGGAATTCATCCTTCTCCTCAAAAGGAAGATCCGGAAGAATTATGCCATCAACACCTATTTCAGCACAGGTCGAAATAAATCTTTCCGCACCATAAGAGAACACAACATTTGCATAGGTCATGAATACAAGCGGAATTTTCACATCCCTGCGAAGCTCTCTGACAAAATCAAATATTTTGTCGGTAGTGACGCCGCCTGAAAGCGCACGGATATTGGCTCCCTGAATTACTGGACCCTCGGCTGTGGGATCTGAAAAAGGAATTCCCAGTTCGATGAGATCTGCACCGTTTTCAGCAGCTGCACGGACGATCCTGCCTGTAGTTTCCAGATCCGGATCGCCGCAGGTAATAAACGGAATGAATGCCTTTCCGTTTTTGAACGCATTTCTTATATTACTCATGGATATCCTCCCCTCTGTAGCGTGCAATTGCAGCACAGTCCTTGTCTCCTCTGCCTGAAACGGTAATAACCACTATCTTATCCTTATCCATCTCCGGAGCTATTTTCATAACGTGGGCAATGGCGTGAGATGATTCGATTGCAGGAATTATTCCCTCTGTTTTTGAAAGGAACTCAAACGCATTGACTGCCTCGTCGTCGGTAACAGGAACATACTCAGCTCTGCCGATATCGTGAAGATAAGCGTGCTCGGGGCCGACTCCGGGATAGTCGAGTCCTGCCGAAATCGAATAAACAGGAGCGATCTGACCGTATTCATCCTGACAGAAATATGACTTCATACCGTGGAAGATTCCAAGTCTGCCTGTATTTATCGTTGCGGCAGTTTCAAAGGTATCAATACCTCTTCCTGCGGCTTCACATCCGATAAGGCGGACGCCTTCATCCTCAATAAAATGGTAGAAGCTGCCCATTGCATTAGAGCCTCCGCCTACGCAGGCAATAACTGCGTCAGGAAGTCTCCCCTCCTTTTCGAGGATCTGCACTTTGATCTCCTTTGAGATCACCGCCTGAAAATCACGCACAATCGTCGGGAACGGATGGGGCCCCATTACCGAACCTAAGCAGTAATGCGTATCATCAATTCTCGAAGTCCACTCTCTCATTGCTTCGGAAACAGCGTCCTTGAGTGTTGCAGTTCCGGATGTTACAGGAATAACCTCAGCGCCGAGAAGCTTCATACGATAAACGTTGAGAGCCTGACGCTTTGTGTCCTCCTCGCCCATGAAAACAACGCACTCCATATTCATCAACGCAGCAGCTGTAGCGGTTGCGACGCCGTGCTGACCTGCGCCTGTTTCGGCGATAAGACGGGTCTTGCCCAATTTCTTTGCGAGCAGAGCCTGACCGAGAACGTTATTTATCTTATGAGAGCCCGTGTGATTGAGATCCTCACGCTTGAGATATATTTTTGCTCCTCCGAGAGCCTTTGTAAGCTTTTCAGCGTAATAGAGTCGCGAGGGTCTGCCTGCATATTCATTAAAAAGCTCAGTCAGCTCACGGTTGAATTCAGGGTCGTTTTTATAATGATTGTAAGCCTGTTCAAGCTCAATTATCGCATTCATCAGCGTTTCGGGAATATACTGTCCGCCGTGAATGCCGAATCGTCCGTTCATGTTACTCATATTATGATTCCTTTCTGACAGATTCCACAAATGCTGTCATTTTGTTTTTATCCTTGAAGCCATCTGCTTCAAGTGAGGAGCTTGCATCAACTGCGAAGGGCTGAAGCTCAGCGATCGCCGCTCCGACATTTTCGGGAGTAAGACCTCCTGCCAGGAAATATGGTCTTTTAATTCCCCGTATCAGCGACCAGTCAAAGACAGCTCCCGAACCTCCGCCCGAGTCAAGAAGCACATAGTCCGCCGAAGAAAGCTCAGCCGCTTTTATATCAGCTGCACTTTCTATGCGGAATGCTTTTATTATAGCACACTTTGTCAATTTACGCAAATTTTCTATATAGCAGTTATCCTCTGAGCCATGGAGCTGAACGACTTCGATTATATTTCGGTTTGCCAGACCGGCAATGACTCCGGGTTTTTCATCGACAAATACACCAACAGGAACTATCCCGCTTCGCAGCTGTTTTCTCAGCAGCTGCGATTTTTCAGGAGATACATACCTCTTGCTCTTTTCAGCAAAAACAAATCCTATATAATCGGGTTTCAGCTCGTTTGCATATTCAATGTCGCAGTCTCTTGTAAGTCCGCAGAGTTTTATTTTCGTCATACGACACCTCTCAGCTCGGCAAGCTTTGATCTTTTGTCTGCGGCTCTCATAAGAGTCTCGCCGATAAGCACGGCATCTGCTCCTACTTCACGAAGCTTCTGTACATCTTCAGCTGACTGCACTCCGCTTTCCGATACAAAAAGTATATTCTCAGGCACAAGCTCACGCATACGCCTGCTGTTATCCGTATCAACAGTGAAATCCTTGAGATTGCGGTTATTCACTCCGATTATTCTTGCCCCTGCATTCACGGCAGTTCTGACCTCGTTTCCGTCATGAGCTTCAACCAATGCAGAAATTCCCAGAACATCGCAGATCTTAATGTAATCCCTGATCTGCTCCTCGGAGAGGATAGAGCATATCAGCAGTACTGCCTGTGCTCCTAGCAGCTTTGCCTCATAGATCATATACTCGTCAACGGTGAAATCCTTACGCAGACACGGAACTGAAACGGCTTCAGCTATTTCTCTGAGATATGCATCGCTTCCGAGAAACCACTTCGGCTCGGTCAGCACGGAAATGCAGTCAGCTCCTGCCGCTTCGTATTCCTTTGCTATTTCAAGATAAGGAAAGTTCTCTGCAATCACACCCTTGGACGGAGAAGCCTTCTTGCACTCGCAGATAAAGGAAATATCCTGCTTTGAAAGAGCTCTTTCAAAGGCGAAATCACCTTTCGGGAGAGCTGACGCACGGCTTTTTATTTCGTCACGGGAAATCATTTTTTCAGCGGCTTTCACACGCTCCACAGCGTGCTCCGCAAGCTTATCAAGTATCGTCATACGCCCTCCTTATGTGTTTGAGATTTCAATCAGCTTCTCAAGAGTTTCCATTGCCTTTCCGCTGTCGATAATTTCTGCGGCAAGGCTGATTCCGTCCTTGATGGAGGCTGCTTTTTCTCCGATATAGAGTGCTGCGCCGGCATTCATCAGTACAGCGTTTCTTTTGTGTCCCTTTTCGCCTCTGAGTATTGAACGTGTGATCTCTGCATTCTCAGAGGGAGTTCCTCCGCGCAGCTCCTCACGGGTACAGCGTTCAAAACCGAAATCCTCAGGAGCGATCTCAAAGGTTCTGAACCAGCCGTCTGAAAACTCTGCAACTGTTGTAGGAGCGCTGAGTGAGATCTCATCCAGCTTATCCTGTCCGTAAACTACCATACCCTTGCTTACGCCGAGCTTCATGAGAACCTGTGCAAGCGGCTCGACCAGAGAGCTGTCATAGACTCCCAGAAGCTGGCGCTTCGGGCTTGCCGGATTGGTAAGAGGTCCGAGAATATTGAACACTGTGCGGATACCAAGCTCCTTACGGATACCGCCGACATACTTCATTGAGGTATGATATTTTTGAGCAAAGAAGAAGCAAAAGCCTGCCTTTTCAAGAAGCTCGAGGCATTTTTCAGGCTCAAGATTTATGTTCACTCCCAGAGCCTCAAGGCAGTCTGCCGTTCCGCAGGCGGATGAAGCCGCACGATTGCCGTGCTTAGCGATCTTCAGTCCAGCCGCAGCGCATACAATAGCAGTCGTGGTTGAGATATTGAAGCTGTGTGCGCCATCGCCGCCTGTACCGACGATCTCCATCACGTCAAGGTTATGACTGAGCTTTGTTGCCTTATCACGCATTGCCGCCGCACAGCCTGTAATTTCCTCGATAGTTTCAGCTTTGGTGCTCTTGGTAGAAAGCGCCGCAAGAAAAGCCGCATTCTGTGTGGGAGTTGTTTCACCGCTCATGATCTCGGTGATTACCTTATATGCCTCATCGTAAGTCAGATCCTGCTTATCAACGATTTTCACAATTGCTTCCTTAATCATATCAAAAACCTCCGTTTATAAAGTTTTCAAGCATTTTTCTTCCGTCGGGAGTCAGAATCGACTCGGGATGGAACTGCACTCCGAAAATGGGATATTCCTTATGCTGAACCGCCATAATTTCGCCGTCAGCAGTGACTGCCGTTACCTTCAGACAATCCGGAATCGTTTCAGGATCTGCCGCAAGTGAGTGATATCTCGCAACGGGAGCAGCTTCGGGAATTCCCCTGAAAAGCGGACATTCTCCGCTAAACGTCACCTGTGACTGCTTGCCGTGCATGAGCTGCTTTGCATAGGTCACCTCTGCACCGTAAGCGGCGCATATCGCCTGATGGCCGAGACAAACTCCCAGAGTCGGGATCTTTCTGGACAGTGTTTTTGCCGTCTCTATGATAACGCCTGCGTCCTCGGGACGTCCGGGACCGGGTGAAAGAATTATTCTGTCGGGAGCAAGCCTTTCAATCTCCTCAACCGTCATTTCATCGTTTCGTATTACCTTTATATCGGAATCTATCTCCCCCACAAGCTGAAAAAGATTGTAGGAAAAGCTGTCATAATTGTCAATCAGCAAAATCATAAATCTGCCTCCTCTGCCATTTTCAAAGCGTTAACAACAGCCGCTGCTTTATTGATGCACTCCTGATATTCCTTTTCAGGGTCTGAGTCTGCAACGATTCCTGCTCCGCTTCGCACAAACACCTTACCGTTTTTCTTGTATGCGATTCTGATAGCTATACAGGTGTCAAGATTTCCCGTAAAATCAATATATCCGATCGCTCCGCCGTAGATACCACGCTTGTTGTTTTCAAACTCGGCAATGAGCTGGCAGGCTCTGATTTTCGGAGCTCCTGAGAGAGTTCCCGCAGGAAGAACTGCACTTACAGCGTCCAGTGCGTCGCACTCCTCACGGATCTTTCCGCGAACAGTAGAGCCAATGTGCATAACGTGGGAGTATCTCTCGATGCTCCGGAGCTTCTCCACCTCGACGGTGCCGAATTTACTGATTTTGCCCAAATCATTTCGTCCCAGATCCACAAGCATATTGTGCTCGGCAAGCTCCTTTTCATCGGCAAGAAGCTCCGTCTCAAGAGCTTTGTCCTCTTCCTCTGTTTTTCCTCTCGGACGAGTACCTGCGAGCGGAAATGTGTGCAGCGTGCCATTTTCAAGCTTAACGAGAGTTTCGGGCGAAGCTCCTGCAATCTCAACGTCCATACCGGAGAAATAGAACATATACGGCGAAGGATTAAGAGTTCTCAGCACACGATAGGCGTTCAGCAGACTTCCCTCGAATGGAGCTGACAAGCGATTCGACAGCACGATCTGAAAAATATCCCCCTCACGAATATGATGCTTTGCCTTTTCGACCATTTCACAGTAAGCTTCCTTATCAAAGAGCGGCGTAACCTCTCCCTTCAGGCATCCTCCTTTTTCGTTCTTGGGAGTACCGTTTCTGAGAAGCTCCGCAAGACGGTTCAGCTCCAGCACAGCCTTGTTATAGCCTGACTCCGGCTCGGTGAGAGACATATTCACGATGAGCACGATCTTCTGACGGAAATTATCAAAGGCAATAACCTTGTCAAAGAGCATAAGATCTACATCCTTGAAATTCTCGCTGTCCTCGGTTTCGATCTTCACAGAGGGTTCGCTGTAGCCGAGATAATCATAGGAGAAATATCCCACAAGTCCGCCTGTGAATGAGGGCAGATAATCAAATCTCGGACTTCTGTACTCCGACAGAATCTGACGTATCTGCTCAGAGGGATCGTCAGTTTTAAGACGTACATCCCCGATTTTCATATCATTTCCCGAGCATGTAATTTCAAGCTTCGGATCAAAGCCGAGAAACGTATATCTTCCCCATTTTTCTCTTTCGGCAACCGACTCCAGCAAATAACAGTGAGACGAGACATTTTTCAATATCCTCAGCGCCTCAATGGGAGTACAGATGTCCGACAGAATCTCACAGCTCACAGGCAGAATATTGTATTTTCCGCTGTCTGCGATTTCCTTTACAGTTTCAAAATTTGGCAAGCAATTCATAACAAACACCTCCGAAAAAATCAAAAAGCTCCTCTGATTCTGTCAGAAGAGCTTTTGTATATGCAACAAAAACGTCCCTGACAGAACATATCTATGCTTCTGTCAAGGACGAATAAAACCTTTATCCGCGGTGCCACCTTGATTCACAGCCGCTGCAGCTGTGCACTTGACAGGATACCATCATATCCCCGGCAACTGACGTATGCCAACACGTCACAGAATACTCTGTATCCGAAAATACATTTGACTGTGCCCTCAGCGGTCCATTTGACAACTTGTTTCTCACCTGATTCTCAGCACCACAGGCTCTCTGTAAAGGCATGATTGCCGTTATCTCCGCTTCAACGGTTTAACTTATTCATTTATCTTTTATATTATAGCACTGCGAAGTTGATTTGTCAATAGCTTTTTTTGATTTTTTGAGTGAAAATTATTCTTAACAGGCTTAATTTTTCAATACCACCTCAAATGTTCCGTCAGGATTGCATTTCAGACTCAATGTCTTTATGTAGCGCTGGAAGAATGCTTCCTTCTCCTTATCAGAGGCAGTGATCCTTGCCTCCTCGTAAATCTGCTGAACCAGCTCCTTGCCGTTGAGGTAGACAATATCCGGCAGATATTTCTTTAGTATATCAAACAGCACCATACGTTTGAATTCCTCGACATTGCCTGAGCAGAAATCGTCAATGGAGCAATAGTATATATCATGCTCCGAAAGGGCATTCTTAATAGCAGAACCGCACTTGGCGTACTCATACATGACGAGGAACTTCGCCTTTGGCAGCGAGCAAATCAGCCCCCAGTAATCAGAGTCGCTGGAAACCAGAATAAATGAGTCGATGCCGTCATCATAGTAGCTTTTACATACGCCGGCAGTCATCATGATATCCACAAGTGATTTGCGATCGGTAACACGCTGGACTTCAACATGCTCCACGGGGATATTAGTGAACTGATACAGCCAGTCCCAGCCTCTTGATGTGTGATAATCATCATAGAGATATATTTTCTCGATCTTTGAAAGCCCGTCATCATTGAGATTACGCAGCACGCTGTAGAGCTTATACACATCGGAATTCTCGCAGTCCACCACAATAGCAGTGCGGTTGCTCTGCTCTACAAAATCATATATATTATTTTTTGTTTCGCTGTGAGCGTCACGGTATTTGGTGTAATCATCGAAATAGTCACCGTGCTGATTATACAGAATTCCGAGAAACTTGCCGTCTGTATACAGAATACTGCCGCTGTCCACAGGCGTCCAGTATATATACATCTGGAACGGATATTTGTCGATATTTGCCATATACTTTTCAAATTCCCGCTTCAGAACGTCTTTTTTAGTATATTTCGGAATGCAGAACAGTTCACGGATATACGCCCAGTTCACCCAATCGTAAAACAGGTCGGAGCACTTGTCAATATTCTCACTGATAAGTCTGGAGAAATCCAGCATATATTTTTCGGAACGATAATTCGGCTGGATCACCTGGATATCCCATCTGGCAAGCTGTTTGATATTATCGTGATCGAACCATTCAAGCCTGTCCAGATTCTTGAGATTGAAGCGCATTTCGTCATCCGTTTTCTTGAACTTCTGGAACAGCGTTGTACGCAGCTTGCAGAGATATCGAATGACAGTGGCTTCCTTGCTGGCATAGAGCTTTTGCAAAGTATCATGGCATTCCTCATCGAAGCACTGCTCAATAATATGTTTTTTCACACCAATAAGATATGCTATGGTCGTTACGAGTTCTTTTGTATCAACTGTCATAATTTCTCCTCCATTCACAGATTTGGTAGTATAATAATTATATACCATTTACCGCACAAAAGTCAATGGCAATAACAGCATATAATAAAAAAGCAGCTCCGATCATGACCGGAGCTGATTAAAGTGTTTAATTATTATCCCAGGAATTCCTGAAGCTCGGACTTTGTAAAAGACAGCGTACTGTTTCCGAGAGAAACATACTTTCCATTACTGTACTTAAAAACCGAAACATCCGTTTTTGCGGTCAGCTGAAAAGCTGCGGACGGTATTGAGCCGCTTCCGTTTTTCAGGAAAAATATATAAGTACTGTTAACCTGCTGTTCTCCGCTGCTGCCGCCCGAATCATATATCACGCTGTTTTCGGGAATATCCAATAATATATTGCTGTTTTTCAGAAACTCCTCAGCCGGCATGTAGCCTCCCGGAAGATAAACGGAAACCCTGTCTGACGGACACAGCGTGCCGTCATTTTTATAAATCGAATAGATCGTCAGGTTCTCCTGAGTATAGGGCTTACCGTCAACCTCAGTATATATTATTTCGTCGATCGAAGCATAGACTATGCAATCCGAATTGCATGCCATCGCCTGCCATCCTGAGTTCTCGGGAGCGGCAGACGGAGGTGCAGTAGATTCAGTGTCAAATTCAGAGTCATCCGTTTCCAGATAATCACTTATATCAACACTGTTGCTGGTCTCGGTATAGATTACAGAGGGCGAAACAGTGAAATCACGTCCGGAGACGCTGTCCTCCATTGAGCTCTGAGAATCCTGCGTGGTCGCTGCAGTAGTTATCTGCGGTACAGGTTCAAATTCAATTTCAGCTGTAGTGGTTATCGGCGAATATTCGGGCTCTTCCGTTGCGACTGTAGTAACCAAAGTCTCAGTCTGTTCTGCGGTCGTCGCAGTAGCAGGCGGTACATCCGGACTTTCTGAAGGAGCAGTAGTTACAGTGATCACAGATATCGTCCCTGTCTGAGAATTTACAGTCTCAGTCATTGCCGGAGCTGATGTTGTTTCGGTAATTGTCCCCTCTCCTGAACAGGCAGTCGCCGAAGTTGATATCAAAGCGATCTCGTTCTGTCCGGAGCTTACAGCTGTAGTGACGGCAGGCGGAGCATACTCGTCAGGCAATATAATATTTTCCGGCTGAATATTATCAGGAGCTTCTGAAACGTCCGGAACCGTTGTCGGAGAATCATCCCCGGATTCCGGAAAGATTTCATCAGTTTCCTCTGGCGGCGCTGTGCTTTCTGTTATTACTGCACAGTTATCAAAATTACTGCGGAACTCTATTGTCTGATTCAGAGTTCCCCATAATCCGATGACCAATGCGGCAGCTGCTGCTGCGGAAGCATAACGAAAGGCAATCGGAAAACGGAGCTTCCGGTTATTTTTTTTTAGCTTCTCTTTATAAGAAAGAACGAACGAATCCTTACGCTGAGGCTCGGGAATATCAAATGCTTTTTTCAGAGCGTCTATCTCGGATTTTTTCATTGCAGCTCCTCCTTTCCGAGAGTGTTATGTAATGTGTCAAGAGCCTTTTTGATTTTTCGGCTGACAGCGAATCTTGACATATTATAAAGTCTGCCTATTACATTTACAGGCACCTCATTTATATATCTCAGCAGAATAATTTCCCTTTCCTCCTGAGGAAGCCTGTCCAGAGCCTGCTGAAGGGAGAAGCTTGACAGGACTGTTTCTTCTATATCCTCGTCGGAAACGGTATCCTCCGGAAGCTCGGACGGTTTGCGTTTTCTGAACTCATCCGTACAAAGATTTCCAGCGATGGTATATAACAGCTGCAGGGTTTTATCTATATTATGGTACTGCGGATGCTCAAGATACCGAAGAAAGGTTTCCTGCGTCAGATCCTCTGCTATTTCACGATTTCTGACGCGCAGATAGCAGTACCGGTATATTTTATCGTACTGATCCTCTATATCAAATGACACATATAAACCTCCCTTCATAAGCTTTAACGGATTCAAAACGCCCGATGTGCGGATCGAATAATAAATTTTCATGAACGCACGATCAACATTCTATGTAATTATATCAGAAAAACGAACATTTGTAAATTACGGCACGAAAAAAGCCGTATCCCAGCGATACGGCTTTTTCATAGTCCCCCGAAAGGAACTCCCCCTCACTTATTGTATTGACTCAACAATTTATCACAAACGCAGTACTGCCGATGTAGTGCAGATAACAGTTACTGCGTTATGCAGCTTGATTATTTATTCCACGCTCCCGGGAATCTGCGAAAGCGTTCCCATGAATATCGGAAGGTCTGTTTCTGTGTCAACTATGCAGTAAAGGAACGGTCGGTCGAGAATAACTTCTTTATCAATTACTTTCATGCATTCCTCTGTCATTCCGACTGCTGTAACAGCTCCTGCCATAGTACCGTATTCGGATAACTCAATAAAGGTCTTATGAAGAACAAAGTCTATATAGAGATAGCCGCTCTTTGTCTTTGCCATTCTTGTAAAATCAGCCGATGGTGTAAAAGCACGGGGCATACCCATAGCTTCAAGTGAATCATTCATAGTTGTATTGTATTCATACTTGAATTTCGGGATTCCGGAAATGAGACTTGCACCTTTCGGATTAGTAAGAATCTCGTTAAGTGATTCCGGAGTAAGCCCTGCGATGTAGTCATCAAGAGAAATACCCTCATTCGGCATAATTGCTGCAAATGCGTATTTTCTGCCCTTGTAATACTTGTAGACTCCCACTGCATTATCGTCCTCAAGATATAAACAATCATCGGATCCCATCATCTCCGCCTGCTGAACAGTACCGTCATAAGCGGTGAAGTCGCATTCATAAACGTCAGCCTTAGTATACTGCTCCGCCCACTCAGCGTCAAAGCCAATAGCATTGATGAGATACATTACAATATCGTCGTCAATCTTATCAATAATCTCAGGAATCATCTCATAGGTTTCCTTGCTCACCCAATCATTGATATCCGTAACTGTGGTCTCGTCAAACGGAGCCATAAACGCATCTGCATCGTAGTAGCTCTTGTTCGTCTGTAAAAATTCGGGAAGAACAGTAATGCGGTCGTCATCGTCTCTTATCCATATAGAATTTGCGGTAGAAAGCAGGCTGTTCTGTTCATTATCGTAAGACTTCCGCTGAGTATAGAGATACTCGTTCAGCCTGTCCATGGACATTCCGCCGAGAACGGATTCCATTTCAGTTTTTGTTTCACCGTCCGCACCGTTTGCAGTCATTGCAAGAGCCTGCATTACAGAATACGGAGAAATAAGGATATTCGTTCCTGCTTCCTCGCTCTTGACGGTTTCCTGCATGAGCGAGAGATAGAACTTTGTCTGACCGAGAATGAACTCCTCGTCAGCAGCTGAACCCGTTACACTCTCAGGTATAACGCCTTGGCAGAGATTCACCGTCTGTGACTCAGCCGGCGGATTATTTGCAGGATTCAGAGCCTTACGCATAAGACAGAAATCGAAAATATCAACACTGCCGTCCTGAGAGTAGTCCGCATTTCCCCACGCTGTAAGCTCTCCCGCACCGCCGAGCCATCTCTGAAACATAACAAGGTCAGCGACTGCCAATGCTCCGTCGTTATTCACGTCGCCGATAACGGCTGTTCCCTCTGCCGCTGTGCCGATTGACGGCAGACAGTTCGCTGTCATTGGTGCAGTCATGCACAGACAAGCTGCGGCTGCAATAAATCTTTTGTAATTCATGTAAATCCTCCTTTGCGTTTTTATTATGAAAATAGTTTTTGGGCTTTTCATAATGTTTAACGAATTTGAGTGCGGTAATGTGCGAAAAAATATTGTAAACATTTTGTGAACAGCATTTTTCTCCGCACATTCATATCCTTTATTCCGTTAAAGCTTATAGAAAACTTTTTATAGGAGGGATCAATCTTGAAAAAGAAACATTTTGCTGCAATCGCAGCAGCCATCACACTTGCTGTCACGTCGTCAGCTACGCTGTACTCTGTCAGTGCGGCTGAACAGGCGAAAATCTCAGGAGACATCAACACCGACGGCGGCTTCAGTATTGCCGACATTGCAATGGCGCAGAAATATCTCCTCAGAGGTGCGGAAATCAAGGAGGCAGGCTTCCGCAACGCTGATATGAACAGTGACGGAAGCGTAGACGTATTTGATATGTGTCTCATGAGGTCGCAGATTCAGCAGAGCTGCGCTAAAATCACCCAAACAGTAGGCTATCTTTCGGGGCAGAACGGCTTCTGGAAGAAATCATACGAAAACCCCGACGCTGTTATTACTTCTGCTGAGGAGCTTGAGCAATATTTCATGCCGAGCTCTGTAATCACCACGGAGGGCGACTGCTATATTATTGAGGTTGCCACACAGGAAGAGATCGACAGCCTGCTTGAAATTTACAACGACGAATTTTTCGAAAACAACGTTCTCTGTCTCCGTGCAATAACTCAGCCCAGCGGCGGAATCGAATACGAAATCGAAAACATTTTCTATGAGGGGAATACTCTTAATATCCAGTATCATGAGGTATATACGTCTGACAGCACGACCGATATTGTAATCGCCCGTCTCGCTCAGGTGGTTGTTCCGAAAGAGCTGTATATGGCGGATTCCGTTGTGTGGGAGGAGACCGAAGCAGAGTGGCTTTTTGAGCCTGAAATCAGGACGGATATTACAAATGCGGCAAATTTCCCGGCATGGAGCATTGCAATGTCGGATTCCCCTCCGCAGATAATCACTTCCGCTGAGGAGCTGAATACATGGCTTGACGGCAAATTCAAGAGCGCTGTCGAGCGTTCGTTCATCAATACATATACCGATGAATATTTCAACGAAAATGTACTTATCCTCGACCTCTATCCGCAGAGATGGCGTGACACATGGAATACGACTGTTTCCGCTGAGCGCACCGGGTACGATACAATAGAGCTTTGCTACGACCGTGAGTTCATCAACGGCTTTGTGGATGAGGGTATCATGATAACTCAGGTTTCCGTACCTATAGAGCAGTATTACGGTGACACGGTAATCAGCTCCCGTACATGGGAAGCTCCTGTAGACAATATCTCCTGCTATGAATTTGACATGGGTCAGTATGAGGAGGCTGTGCAGACTCAGTTTACGCTGTCATACGGCAAGGACGGAGCGTGGATCAACTCCGACGAGGAGCTCGACGAATACCTGAGCGACTGCTTTACGGCTGAGGGAATCGAACTTCTGAAATACAATTTCTTCAATGAGGATCTGAATGAATACTCGGCTTATGTCTGGGTTGACAGCGACATTATAGGCTCGTCGCACCACTTTATGTCCGCATACAACGGCGAGGACGGCATTTCAGCAGTATTTAACAACTACCAGCCTCTTAGCTGTTATGGCGGAGCATTTGTCCATGTTATCTATGCGGACAAGGAGTATTCCGGCGAAATAGTCAGCCTGCGTACTTTTAACTCCAACAGCGACAATCTCAAATGCGACGGCGAGCTTACAAGATTCTCTCTCGGCGAACCTTTCTGGTACACGCTTCTGGTGAATCAGTACACCTTCGGAGACGAAAGCTCCGCCGATATTTACCTTGCATATCCCGGAGGAGGTCCGTCCGAATTCGGTGACATCGAGCTTATCGGTTCGCTGGAGCTTGAAAAGAACTATTTCCCGTTCAGCGGAGATTACATCTCTACCTTTGATGAAAGCGGAAATATCACTTATACCGGCAGCGATTTCAGCATTACTGAAAACGAAAACAGTGTAATTATACAATACAGACCATCCGATGGCGCAGAAATGACAGAAACAGAAATAAAATTCTGAGCAGAAAACAGACAGACCCCGCCGAATAACAGACCTGACTGTCCGGCGGGGCTTTCTTTATTATTTAAGAAGCAGATTTCTCATAAAGCATAGGTCAAATACATCAATAACATTATCTCCGTACAAATCCCCTGCCCTCCAGTCCGTCAGGCTTCCGGAATTCAGGAGCCACTTCTGCATCATGACAACATCAGCTATGGTAAAAGTACCATCCGCATTCACATCGCCCTTTACTGCTTCTGCGGCTTCATCCTCCGTCATGGAAAGCAGATAAATAAGCGGCGAGTTCCAGTAGATAGTGATCTCGTTTGTGGAGTAGCTTCCCGAATCATCAATATAGCACTTGGCAGCAGGCGTATCGGAAAGATATTTCTCCGCAGCCGGGTCGGCAAGGTCAGAATTCACTCCGCCTACCAGCATTCCCTTCATTGCCTGTCCCTTTGCAAGAGAAGGTCTGTGATGAGGATTCTGCGGAGAAACGGTACCATATCCGGTCACATAGCACATACCGTTCGGATTTCTTCCAAGCAGATAGTGAAGCTGCTTCCCGGCAGCGGACATATAGGCTTCATCGCCGGTCAGCTCATAAGCAAGTGCAAGAACGATTCCGGCGTTGGCAATCGTCATATTGCTGCCCCAGGTATAGGACGCAATTGCCGTTTCGTAGCCTGTTCCAGATATGTTCTTCGTATACTCATTTACCCAGTTGAATACCATTTCCTTTGCTTCTGCGTATTCATCTGACTCTGTATCAATCTCTTCCATGGTTAGCAGAGCAATATTTCCATAGTGTCCGACCATGTGCCATTCAAGACCGTCCTTGTAATAAGTGCCGGTAATAGAGTCGATCGCATCCAGATAAGCGGTATCTCCTGTTGCACGGTACATCTGACAGGCAGCCCAGTAGCGTTCGTCGCCGTCACGGGAATCGGAATATCCGACATTTGCAAGATCCTCCGGAGCCTCAAAAATCATTTCAGGGTTATCCATAAGGAAGCTCCATGCGTTTTCAGCCGCCGCAAAGCAGGTCTCAGCAAATTCAGCGTCAATGTCATAATAGTACTCGTACGCCATTGCCATAACTGCACAGAAATCAGCTGTCGCAGCAGTGGAAACAGGCGCAAGGAAAAGCTCTGCTGTTTCCTTTTCCGGCATTATAGTTCCGGGATTGTTCTCGCTGTTCACCTGATGATACACGCCGCCGGATTCCGCCTGCATTTTGAGCATCCATTCTATTTCATAACGAGCCTCGTCTAGAATATCGGGAATACCGTTTCCGCTCTCAGGAATGCCAATGCTGTCGCTGTGGATTGAGGGATTGGCGTCATAGGCAAGAAGCAGATCCGCAGCAGCCTTTGCTCCGGGAACGACGTAACGTCCGTAATCGCCGGCATCATGCCAACCGCCGGAAACGTCAGCCTGTTCATCGGTTCCGTAAACAGCAGCAGCTGAAGTATGGCAGGCTGAATGTGAAAAGACCTCATCCTGTACCTCGCAGCCGCAGCGCTGGAGATAGAGCATCCTTACTGTATCCTCAAGCAGAGCGTCATATACATTATCGGCGATCTCGAACGTATATGAAGCGTCAAGGTCTCCGCAGGTAATATAGTAGCTTCCCGGCTCAGTTACTTCGGAGAAATCACCGTACCAGTTTACTTCCTCCGCCGAAGTATTCTCCCTTTCGCCGTAAAGGCTTCCCGTATAAACAGTTTCCTCCGTTTCGGCATTGATGACAGAGAATTCGGTTTCAGTGGTGATATCACGGAATACAGCAATTTTTGAAGCGTCCGTCTTGTAGCCCAGCTGATTGATAGTGACAGGCGGCTCATAGGGATCGTAGGTTTCCGCCTGACTTTCATCGACCTCTTCGAGAATGACGTTATCAATATAAATAGTGTGCTCAGGAAGCACCTCGCTGTGGTTGCCGCAGTTAAATACAAGCTTTGCCGCAGCAGTATCCTTCTCCATAGCGAAAACAAGACTTATTGACTGTGTTTCGGAAGTGAGATTCAGCCCCTGAGCAGCATAAGCCTGATAGCTGCCGCCGTCCTGCTGAACGATCGCATCAATGTAGCGCTCCGCAGTGGAGGAAATATCAAAGCTCAGCCGATAATAGCTGCCCTGATTCAGAGTTATTGAATTGCTTGACAGCTGTACAGCATAGTTTACCGTTCCGAGAGCAGAAACCGACAAGGCAAGCTTGCCGTCCACAGCAGAAATTGAGGCAGAAGCGCCGCTTCTGTTATAGAGTCCCCAGCCGTCAGTGCTGCTGTCGAAAGTCGAATTGTCAATGAGATTCAGCGTCCCGGCATTAACAGCCGTATAGCCGATAGTACTTGTCAGCATTGCCGCCGAACACAGAACAGCTGCACATTTTTTCATAAAGTTAAATTTCATTGATAGCCCTCCTGTTTGAGTAACTGTATAAAGGTATCCGGATATTTTGTGTTGTGATATTACACAATCATATTATACATTAAAACGATTTTTCTGTCAATACAGTATATTCACATGAATCTGTAGATGAACGGAAGCATACAAAAGAAAACCGCAGAAAGTGCCGGATTTACGTCACCTTCTGCGGTAATATCATGCTATATTATAAGAAACTCTGCACAGGTAAGCCATAAGAACTTATGAATCAATTCATACGGCATTTTCCGTAAGCAATTTCCTTATCAGGCACAGATCGAATATATCGAGCTTGCCGTCCGGATAAAGATCAGCTGCCTGCCAATTGGCAAGAGTTGTATCAGGTACAGCCAGGAGCCATCTCTGTATCAATACCACATCTGCAACATTGAAGTTTCCGTCGTCATTGACGTCGCCCTCTTTCTGTACTGCCGGAGGTACTGTTGTAGTGACAGTAGTCGTTGTTGTGGCAGTCGTGGTTGTAGTAGTCGTGGTAGTTGTGGTAGTAGTGGTCGTGGTAGTTGTCGTCGTAGTGGTGGTTGTAGTCGTAGTAGTCTCTGTTACAACATTCCAGCGCTGACAATCATTATTTGTAGGCTCCCACTGCTGGACATTTGCGCCTGCTTCTGTAGATGCATATCCAACCTCAACGAGGCAAGCGTCCTTTGACGCATGGGTAATGATACTGTAAGAGCCGTCGAGGTTCTTGCTGAAGCGGAAGAGCTGAGAGCTGTCCTTGCTGGAATATGCAACAATATCAATATTTGAGCCGTTTTCGCTGCCCTCAGCCTTGAGAGCGTAGCCGTTATCCTGATATGAACGGATCCAGTAGTAATTTCCTGAGCCGAAGGACTTGAGAATCCACTTCTGACAGTCAGCACCGTTAAGTCCCCACTGCTGAACATTGGAGTTATCAGCCATTGTACCGTTTACGACCTCCATCATAAGACCGGAGTTTACGTTCTCGAAGGAGTATACATAGCTTACATCCATAGCGCAGCCGGGATCGGTAACAGGCTCGAGGATCCAGTCCTGACAGGCTGCTCCGTTGATAGTATACTGCTGAACATTTGCGCCCGAAGCAGTTGAAGCGTCAGCTACCTCGACAGCGGAAGCCTCACCTGTAATTCTGGTGCGGATCTTATAGCTTCCGTCGCTGTTCGCAGTGAACATAAACTGCTGATTTGTTCCGCCGTTGTACTGATAAATGTCGATATTAGTACCGTCGGCAGTCTTTTTGCCTGCGACATCAAGTACAAAAGTACCTCCGTCGCCGAGTGCAGAGACGATGTAGTAGTATCCGTCGCCTGCGCTGCAAAGCTTCCAGATCTCATGAACAGCCTGATTGTTATCGCCCCACTGCTGAACGTTTGCGCCGTTTGAAGCCGACGCGCCTGCTACCTGCATATACTGACCGGAATTAACGTTCTTGATACGGTAAGCCGAACCCTCGGTAAACGAAGCCGCTGTATATACGTCAGCGTCAGGAGTCTCGGTATAGCCTGCGCTGGGAACGCCGCTGCCTGCATAACGCAGATACATCCAGCTGTTCTTTGAGGACTGACGTCCGCTGTAATTTGAGCAGTAGGTTTTAGCATTGTCAGCAGTAAGCGAAGTATATGTGTAGTTGGTATTCGGTCTCCATGAACTTGCTGTCGAATAGCTGGGATTGCTGGATGTTCCCTGTCCCTGTACTGTTCGGTTGCAGTTAGAGAACTTTGAACCTGACTCAGCATAAGCGCCGGCGTAAGTAATCGAGTTCCAGTCGCAGATTACGTTTCCGCCGTTTTCATAGTAACAGTTTTCAGCGTAAATATCACAGCCGCTGTGAACTGTGTAAGCCATGCTGAAGGTATTTACATAGTTATTGAGAGAGTGGAAATAACCCCAGCGCATAAGTCCGGGTCCTCGTGTTTCTGTCTGATAGAACTTGTTGCTGATGATTGACATGCGGGGGAAGCCATCGTAGTTGTTTTTGGTAGTTTCGTTGTCATTAGGATATCCCAGGATCAGACCGTACTTATGTGCACCGAATGAGCAGTCTGAAACAGTGCAGTAATCTGCGTCATAGCAGCAGGCAAGGAACTTATCCTCATCCACCTGTCCTGTCTGCGGAGCATAGCCATAGTTGTCATGACCTGTGAAAGTAACATGGTCTACCCAGATATTCTGACCTGAGCCGAAGTAGCACACGATCGAGTCGTTGTTATTGGATTCAGCGTCGTGCTGCATATCGAAGTTCTTGATAATGATATTGTCGCCGGTACCCTTGCTTGACGAGGTACAGAACTGCACGTTGAAGAGCGTATTTGCAGAATAGCTGCCAATGATAGTCTTATTGCTGCGGACATAGATTCTGCCTGCTGTACACATATAACGAGTGCCGTTCATATTCAGCTCAGTTACGCTGATGTTCTTGTTGACAATGATAGTATACGGAGTATCTGACTCAGCATATTTTTTCAGTTCATCAAAGGTAGAAACCTCGACACCCTCTCCGAACAGACCTCCGATATCGGCAGCCTTGATACTGCCGGTATTGTCGTTCTTACAGTAGCCTGCAAAGCCCTGGAGTCCGTCGGCATTGAGCAGCCAGAGCTGATTGTCCGCACCGGTATAGCTTGCAAGCGTCATACCTGAGCTTCCCTGCGTGAGAGCAAGCGAGGTATCGGAATAGTTTACGATTTTGTAATGCAGATTATTTCCGAGTCTGTCAGTCGAGACCGGAATAACATACCAATGCTGTGACTGAGCCGATTCGCTGCCGTACATGATAACGCTTGCTCCGGCTGAAACATTATAGTTCTGCGGAGTCAGAAGACGTCCGGACTCAGCGTTTGTGAGCTTGAAATAAGTACCCTTTGAGTCAGAGCCTACACGGTCGAATCTCCACGAAGGCGACAGGTCGTTTCCAAGAGTCTGAACAGTAACGGCAGAGCCGTCAACAGTACCGTTCTCGGTCAGAACCTTTGAGTTGTCCTTTGTTGCGATGTTCATGAGCTGCACCGGATAATCAACTGATGCAGCCGAAGCAGAGAGTGACATACCGCTGTAGCCGAAGAGAGGGAGCAGCCATGCGGTAAGCAGGGTGAGCGACAGAATTACTGCCTGCCGCATGCGTGTGAATTTTTTCATTCTAATTTACCTCCTTAAAAATGTGAACCAGCTATTTTGCCAAAATATCTCAATAAAATTATACCATAAACTGTATAAGGAAACAATGTCGAATCTTACTCAGAATATTGCACAAACTATCTTTATCAACAATCCTTTGCGGCATATTCTCAGAGCTTTCCCAGGCTGTCCGGCATATCAGTTCAGCGTCAATGCAATATTAAGGAGGTTCATGCCTGTTGAAATTTTCAAAAAAAAGCTCCTATCGTTATCGGTGAAATAATCACTGTCTGACGATAGGAGCTTTTTTATATCTGGAGGAATTTGAATGTATTGCGAATTCTGTCATCAGATAACATAGTTATTGACATACTCTGTATTCATAAGATCCGCAATTGTTATGTTGTCGAAAAAATCATTTGTTATCTTATAGAAATCATTCCACATCTTCATTGTTCTGTACTCGGCTTTGGAATAGCTATGCTCTCCGTTGGCGCTGAGACAGGAAACAGGTGCCAGATCTCCCTCAGTAAGACGAAGTATCTCTCCGACCTTGTAAGCCTCGGGAACTCTGTTCAGACGGTATCCGCCGCCCTTTCCGTGAACTCCTGCTATAAGATTATTTTTGGACAGAACAGGCAGAATTCTTTCAAGATATTTGAGAGAAAGCTCCTGCCGCTTCGCCACTTCTTTCATAGGTATAAATTCACCGTTATTATGCTCCGCCAGATCAATCATCACCTGCAGTGCATATCGTCCCCGTGTTGAAACCATCATAGCTTTTCACCTCAAATATCCCGGAAGTTTCTGATTACTTCTTATCAGATTTTACAACTACTTTTCTATATGTGTCAAAGCGTACCCACTTTTCAAAGAATGCACTCTGACTGCTTTCAGATGTTTCGGAATATTCATTAAGGAACCTCTGAACATCCTCATCGGAACCAGCCTTTACCTCAAAGCCTCTGCCGTTTATTACGGGAACTCCGCTGTAGGAATATTCCGCTGTCGGGAGGATCTCTGCAATCTTTCTGCCACGAACCTTTACGCTTACTCCGTCACGCAGCACAATGATGTCGAAGCTGTCGGGATATTTGTAGCTTTCTCCCGATGTTGGAATTTCGTCTCCGACAGTATATGTGGACTTGACAGGCTGGTATTTCAGAACGTTAAGGCTGCTTGTGTCGTAATAGAACTCCTCGAAAATATCGCCTCTTGCAGTAAGCTCACCGTACTTGAAGGATGCCTTTTCGGCAGAGGAATCACTCTTCTCGCTTACACTGTCCACAACGCCGCAGGCTGAGGTCATATTGGTTACACGGTCAATGAGTATCAGCTCGCCGAGAGTTTTATGGGAGGAAAAAGTATCAGCGGCAATTGCCTCTGTAAGCAGAATGTCGCAGACCGCAATACCATTCTTACTGAGTGTATCGGTCTTGATATGCTCGCCTGTATTGACATCAACGGCATAATCAATTCCCGCAAGAATTCCCGGAATAGTCTTTGTGCCGAGCTTTACAAGATAATCCTTGCCGACTGCAAGAGGTTCGTCGTCCATCCACAGCAGTGAAGCCTTGAGTCTTTTGTAAACGGCAATCTCAGCATCCTTAATAAGCACGCAGCCTCTTGAAACGTCAACCTCTCTGTCGAGCGAGATCGTTACAGGCTGACCCTTATACGCAGTCTGTACAGCTTTATCAGTCATGAGAATTCCCTTGACCGACGCTCTCTCATTACTGGGGAGCGTTACGATTCCATCGCCGACGCTGATACTGCCTGCTTCGATCTGACCCTGAAAGCCTCTGAAGGTATGGTCGGGGCGGCATACTCTCTGGACGGGCATATAAAATCCCTTTTCGCCGTCGTCTGAGGCGATATCCACCTTTTCAAGATATTCAAGAAGAGGAGGTCCGTCATACCAGCGGATATTGTCGGATTTAACAGTAACATTATCGCCCTCAGTTGCAGAAAGAGGAATGATCTGTACATTTTCAAGGGAAAGCTCCTGTGCAAGCTCAGTAATCTGGCTGCGGATCTCATTGAAGCGTTCCTCGCTGTAGCCGACAAGATCCATTTTGTTTACAGCGAAAACGAAATATCTGATACCCATAAGGCGGCAGATCCTCGCATGACGTCTTGTCTGCACAAGAACTCCCTGAGAAGCGTCCACAAGGATCACTGCGAGATCTGCAAAGGAAGCTCCGACAGCCATGTTTCTTGTATACTCCTCGTGTCCCGGAGTATCTGCAACGATAAAGCTGCGGTTATCGGTAGTGAAATATCTGTACGCAACGTCAATTGTAATACCCTGCTCACGCTCTGCCATCAGACCGTCAAGGAGAAGAGAATAGTCGATTTTACCGTTTCTGCTTCCGACCCTGCTGTCAAGCTCAAGAGCCTTTTCCTGGTCGGCATAAAGCAGCTTTGAATCATAGAGAATATGTCCTATAAGCGTAGATTTTCCGTCATCAACGCTTCCGCAGGTTATAAATTTAAGCAAACCTTTCATATCAGAAATAACCCTCCCTCTTGCGGCGTTCCATGCTTCCAGCCGCCTCGTTGTCAATTACTCTCGAGGTTCTCTCAGAGGACACCGAGCTTAAAGTTTCCTCAATAATTTCATCCAGCGTATCGGCTGTTGACTCGATTCCTCCGGTAAGAGGATAACAGCCCAGCGTTCTGAATCTGACGGACTTGACCTCCGGAACCTCGCCATCTCTCAGTGGGAAGCGGTCGTCATCTACCATGATAAGGTTGCCGTCACGCTCAACAACAGGACGCTCCTTAGCAAAATACAGCGGAACGATGTCGATATTTTCACGCTTTATGTACTGCCAGATATCCTTTTCAGTCCAGTTGGAAATGGGGAAAACCCGAATGCTTTCGCCCTTGTTGATTTTTGTGTTGTAGAGCTTCCACATTTCGGGACGCTGATTCTTCGGATCCCATGCGTGAGCAGCATTTCTGAACGAGAAGATTCTCTCCTTAGCACGGGATTTCTCCTCGTCACGTCGTCCGCCGCCGAAAGCAGCTGTGAAGCCGTACTTATTCAGAGCCTGCTTGAGCGCCTGAGTTTTCATGATATCGGTATAAGCCGAGCCGTGATCAAAGGGATTGATTCCCTGATCTACGCCGTCCTGATTGATATATTCCAGCATTTCAATGCCAAGCTTTTCAGCAGTCCTGTCACGGAACTCTATCATCTCTCTGAATTTCCATGTAGTATTTACATGGAGAAACGGAAACGGCGGTTTTTCGGGATAGAATGCCTTCATAGCAAGATGAAGCATAACCGAGCTGTCCTTTCCGATCGAGTAAAGCATAACAGGCTTTTCGCACTCAGCAGCTACCTCTCTGATGATATAGATAGCTTCTGCTTCAAGCTCGTCAAGATGTGAAAATTCGCTCATACGGTAACCTCCTAATATTTATTTGATTCTTTCGGATTTATTTCAATTTCAGTAATTTTACTGTCGGGATGCTCAATGATCCAGCGGAGCATACCGTCCTTTTTCTCGGTATGAACACGGCTTCCCATGCCGCCGATATCAGCTCCGAGAAAGAAGCTTATGGCATAAACGGGACATTCCTTAATGCAGGAGGTACAGCCCCAGCAGTCCTTGGGATATTTAATGTATGCCTTTTTATCTGTGTCGATTTTAATCAGCGTACCGGGACAGACATCATGACATTTTCCGCAGCCGACGCATTTTTCTTTGTCAATTGCTATGCTCATAGACCCTCTGTCCCTCCTCTGTCAGATCACGCAGAATAATTCTGATCTCGCCGTTTTCCATGCGTGAATTAACGTATTTTCTCCAGTTTATATCGTCCTTTTCGGGATGATCAAGATTTTCGGCAAAGCTGTGCCAGCGTGTTTCATGGCGTGCTCTCAGGTGAGCTATCACGCTTCTGCATATTGTCAGACGCTCACGCAGCTCGTAGATATACATAAGCTCCTGGAAGTCGTCCGCATGAAGGCTGTCAGAAAGCTCAGTAAGCTGCCGGATTTTATAATCAGCAATATCAAGCTGCTTTTCGTTGAAGCGGTAATTTGTCTTAATTCCGCCGGCATAGGAATCCATAACGGTCTGCATAGCCTCTTCAAGCTGTTCAGTTGTGAACTGCGAGGTATTTTCACCGATGAATTTTTCGATTTCAGAGATATGGGATTCAATATCGCTGTCATCAATGGGAGCAGCAGTATTCTCAGCGATATACTCCACAGCCGACTGTGCAGCGATCTCGCCCTCGGCAAGTGCGCCCGTCACATATTTCTGAGGACATCCGCCTGCGACATCGCCTGCTGCAAACAAACCCCTGATGGTTGTAGCACGCTTTGTATCGACCCAGTAGCCGCTTGCGGTATGACCGCCGACTATGTAAGGCTCAGTACCCTCAATTTCAACATTGCTCTGAGAAGGAGTCCTTCCGCTTTCTATCCATCGGATAGTCTGTGAAGGCGCCATATTCAGATAAGCTTTGAAAAGAGACTCCTCCTGCTGAGGAGAGATCCCCTCAGTTCTGAGATAGCATGGACCTCTTCCCTCGAGGTTTTCATTTACTGTGCCGTAAACTCTCTCGGAGGTAGTGAGACCGTATTTCGTTTCATAGACCTCGCCGAGAGAATTGATCTGCTTAGCGCCTGCGCCCTGAGCAAGCGTACCGGTAGGAGCTATTGTATCCTTGCAGCGGAGAGCGATGAATCTCATTTCAAAGGTTGTCATTTCTGCGCCGTGTCTGATTCCCATTGCATATCCTGCGCCCGTATTGAACGGCGGATACCACATCTTATGACGTGAAAATCCGGGATTGTTCGGCTTATACAGTCCAGCCGCACCGCCTGTAGCGATTATCACTGCCTTGGCTTCAATCGTATAGAAGGTATCGTTTTCAATTCCGATTCCGAATGCGCCGTTGATTTTGTTATCGCTGACGGCGAAATCAATGATATTCACCCTGTTCAGAACAGTTACATTCGGCAGCTTCTCAACTGCATCGGCAAGAATAGGCTTGATATTTTCGCCGTTGATTTTCAGGTTGCGGTTACCGCGGGCAACGTACTTGCCGTTCTCGTCCTTGAGGATCACAAGTCCGAGCTGTTCAAGCTTCTCAGTAACTGCATTAAGGCGCTCGGACATGGTGTAAAGCAGATCGTCACGAACGATTCCGTCTGCGTCCTTTTTGGCATAGTCAACGTAATCCTGAGGAGTTCTGCCCTCGACAATATATGCGTTGAGCGCATTTACTCCGGCTGCAAGGCATCCGCTTCTTCTGATGTGAGCCTTTTCGCAAATCAGGATCTTTGTGTCAGCCTTTTCTGATACGGTAAGCGCCGCATAGCAGCCTGCCGTACCTCCTCCGATTATCAGCAAATCGGTTGTCAATTTTTCTGTTCTCACAAGATCACCGTCCATTCTCCTCAAGATATTTTTCAACGGATAAAATACTGTTTGCACCGTCAGAAGCAGCTGTTATAGCCTGACGGAGAGCTTTTGTACGGACATCACCGGCTGCGAATATTCCCTTTGCGGAAGCTGCACAGTCCTCTCCGGCAATCACATAGCCGTCAGGAGAAAGCTCTGCAAGACCATTCAGCAAACTGCTGTTCGGTACAGTTCCTATCGCTGCGAATATTCCATTGACAGGAAGAGTTTCCTCCGAGCCATTATGCTTTATTTTAAGAGCTTCGACACGCTTCTCACCGATGATCTCAGTGGGAACGGCGTTTGTTATTATTTCGATATTTTCCGCATTCAGAACCTTTTCCTGAAGCGTTTTATTTGCTCTGAACTGCTCACGGCGATGAATCAGATACACCTTCTCAGCAATTTTCGAGAGGAACAGCGCATCCCCGAGAGCAGTATCTCCTCCGCCGATCACAGCAGCGGTCTTATCCTTGTAAAAGGCTCCGTCACAGACTGCACAGTATGATACTCCTCTGCCGGAAAGCTCCGCTTCGCCCTTGATATCAAGCCTGCGGTGGGAAGCTCCGGTGGCATATACGATTGTTTTAGTGCTGAGGCTGTTTCCGTCGGAAAGTTCAATTTTGTAACCGTCATCCTCTGGAATAATTCCGCTGACCTCACCCTCGACAAATTCTGTCCCGAGAGCTTCGGCATGCGCTCTGAACTTTTCTCCCATATCAAAGCCGCTCTCGCCGTACAATCCGAGATAATTATCCACACGCTCGCTTTCAGCGATCTGTCCTGTACCGCAGTAATCCTTTTCGATTACGATCGCATTCAGTGCTGCCCGTCTGGCATAGACCGCTGCGGAAAGTCCGGCAGGACCGCTTCCGATTATTATTGTATCATACATAGCTGCATCTTTCCTTTGTTACTTTTCGATTATAAGCCCCTCATTTTCAGCAGTATCTCCGTCTATTTTGAATGAATTGAGCACGGGATTTTCTCTGTCCATGAGTGAGAGTATCAGATAGCTTGCCCTGCTGTCATAAGCAAGACGCTTATCCTCCTCCGAAGGTCTGGACGGTGACTCGGGATGAGAATGCCAGTTGCCAAGCGGAGAAAATCCGTTTGCTCTCATATCCTTGATTGCCGCAAGCTGCTCTTTTGGATCGAGGGAGAAATGCTCATTGGAGTGGTCGATATTCGTGAGAAGATAAACCTTTCTGATAATTTTTCCGTCATCAGTAAGCTCTCCGGCAATAAGTCCGCAGGCTTCCTCGGGGAGTACGCTCTCGGCGTGAGCAAGAATCTTTTTATAATCCGATTCTGAAATTCTTATCATAAATGAACACCGTCACATTCTGCCTGTTCGTAGTCAATAAGCTCGGTAATAGTTGGATTAGTACCGCATACTGCACAGCTGTCAGTATTTGAAGGGAGCTTGACCTTGCGGAATTCCATTTTCAGCGCATCGTAAGTGAGGAGATAACCTGTAAGGAGATCGCCGACGCCGAGGATATACTTGACAGCCTCCATAGCCTGCAAGCTTCCGATCACACCGCCCATTGCTCCGATAACGCCTGCCTGCTTACAGGTCGGAACAGCGTCCTTCGGAGGAGGATTCTTGAATACGCATCTGTAGCAGGGTCCCTGACCGGGAACATAGGTCATAAGCTGTCCCTGAAAGCGGATGATTCCAGCGTGAGAAAAAGGCTTATTCGCCATTACGCACGCATCGTTGATAAGGAACTTTGCGGGGAAATTATCAGTACCGTCGATAATGAAATCGTAGTCCTTGATAAGCTCCATGATATTTTCGCTTGTTACGAAGGTGCGGTAGGTATTTACCGTAACATCGGGGTTCATAGCCTCCATAGTCTCCTTAGCGGACTGCACCTTAGCCTTTCCGACATCCTTTGTGGCGTGAATGATCTGGCGCTGGAGATTGGAGAGATCGACTTCATCAGCGTCGGCAATACCGATCGTACCTACGCCTGCCGCCGCAAGATACATTGCTGCCGGAGCGCCAAGTCCGCCTGCGCCGATTATAAGAACCTTAGCGTTCAGGAGCTTCTTCTGTCCCTTTGCGCCGACCTCTTTAAGGATGATATGGCGTGAGTAACGCTCGATCTGTTCATTTGTAAATGCCATTACTGACCGCCTCCCATGAAGTAGAGAAATTCAACGACATCGCCGTCCTTGAGGACTGTGCTTTCAAACGCACCGCTTTCAACAAACTCGTCGTTGATCGTAACTGTCACATACTGTGGTGTCTCAACCTTTTCGTCAATAACAAGCTGAGCTACTGTAAGACCGTCAGCGACCTCTTTTTTTACTCCTGCAACTGTGATATTCATGATGATTACTCCTTATTATAATGTATTATAGATTTTCGATTTCCGAAACGATTTCGTCTTTTTTAACCAGACCATTCAGACGGGAAACCTCCCTGCCGTTTTTGAAGAAAACGAGTGTCGGAACTGTCTGCACCTCATATTCTGAGGCAAGCTCGAGGTCAAAATTAATATTTATCTTTACGAGCTTGATTTTATCCTGAAGCTCTTCCTCAAGCTCGGCAAGCACAGGTGAAAGGCGTTTGCACGGAATGCAGCTGTCGGAATAAAAATCCGCAAGAACTGCACCATTAAAGCTGAGAACCTCTTCAAAGAAAGTGTCGTTGGTTACACGCACTGCCATATTAATCACCAACCTTTTTTACAATCAGGGTAAATGTACCGTCCTCGTTATTAATCAGCTTCAGGATCTGATGACCTTCCTCCTTGATGCTTCTCGGAACGTTCTGAACAGGCTCGCCGTCGTTCATTCTGACAGCGAGAATCTGTCCATCGTCAAGCTCCTCGAGAGCGACCTTAGCCTTAACAAAGGTCGTCGGACAAACCACATCAGTGATATCTACATTATCGTCAATATTGAAATCAAAATCAGCCATTGTAAACCTCCAGAATTTTTTCAGTAAATTTATCCTTTCCCACACGGTCGATCGTGAACTTGAAGCGCTCGCCGGGATCTGCATTTTCCGCAAAGAACTCAATTGCAGCGTCGCAAACTGCAAAAAGCTTTTCCTTATCCTCGATAAACGGAATTATAGTTTCGCCCTTGCTGATGCTGTTGCCGAAAAGTCCGCCGAAGGAAACGATATATCCATGTACCGTATCCCATGCTTCGGTAGGACAGGATTTCAGGCATCTTCCACAGTAATTGCACTTGCTTTCGTCAACGCCGATCTTACCGCCGTTTATTGTGATCGCATTTGTGCGGCACGCCTTTTCGCAGACGCCGCAGTTAATACATTCACTTTCACGCCATGCAACCTTGATACCGCCTTTGATTCCGACATCGTTTTCCTCGGCTTTAAGGCAGTTATTCTGACAGCCTGTAATTCCGAACTTAAACTTGTGAGGAAGCTCTCTTGCAAAATATCTGTCGTCAAGCTCCTTAGCGAGCGAGTATGTATCAATACATCCGCTGGGACAGACCGCTTCGCCCTGACAGGCAGTGATCGTTCTGACTCTCGGACCGCATACTCCCGGCTCAACGCCGCCCTCTGCAAGAGCTGCCTTTACATCATCAATATCGTCAAGCTTTATGAAAGGAATCTCAACGCTCTGTCTTGATGTAAGGTGAACGTGACCTTCACCGAATTTTTCTGCAACCTCAGCAATCTTTGCAAGCTGTACGGCGCTCAGATTTCCGCCGACAACTCTGAGCCGCAGAGAGAAATTATTTTTCTGCTTCTGGCGCATAAAGCCGCCCTTTTTCAAAACTGCATAATTTACTGCCATATCTCAAAGCCTCCGAATTTATATTTTTTCAATAGCCTGTCTGAAATCCCCGATCAGGTCATCAGCATCCTCGATACCGACGCTGATTCTGATAGTATCATCATATACACCTGCACTCAGCTTCTGCTGCTGCGTACTGTGCGTGTAGATCGTACTTGCGGCATGAATTACAAGAGTTCTGACATCACCAATATTAGTGGCGATGCAGGCATATTTCAGATTGTTTATCAGCCTGAATGCCTTTTCCCTGCTGCCTGCTCTGAGCGTGAGTATTGCTCCGCCCTTTCCGCCGAACTGAGTTTTAACAAGCTCGTAATAGGGATTATCCGGAAGAGCTGGATAATTCACCTCCATACCGGGAACGGTTTTCAGAAACTGAGCAAGCTTTAACGCATTGCTGCAAAGACGCTCCATTCTGAGTCCTAGTGTTTCAAGTCCGACTGAATTGAGATAGGCGTTCATTGGTGCAAGACAGCATCCCATATTCCGCCATATACCATTGCGGAGCTTTGCAAGATACGCAAATTTACCGAATTTTTCATATTCCTTGAAGCCGCTGTATCTTTCCTTATCCCATCTGAAATTTCCGCTGTCAATGATCATACCGCTGATCGCGCTGCCGCTTCCGTTGATATATTTTGAAGAGGAATGAACAACTATATCAGCACCGTAGTCAAATGGATTTATCAGATAAGGAGTCGCCGTCGTACTGTCGATAATAAGCGGAATTCCGTGACTGTGAACAACCCCGGAGACTGCTTTCAGATCAACTACATCAAGCTTCGGATTGCCGATAAGCTCTGTAAATACCGCCTTTGTTTTTCCGGTAATCAGCTTTGATACGCTTTCAGCTGTAACCTCATCGGTAAACTTTGTGGTTATTCCGAACACCCTGAGGTCATCGAACAAATCAATTGTTCCTCCGAACAGACCTGAACCTGCTATTATCTCATCGCCTGACTTGAGTATGTTCAGCAGCGACATTGTGACTGCCGCCATTCCGGATGAACAGGAAACTGCGCCTATTCCCTTTTCAAGCTTCGCAATGCGTCTTTCAAAAGAGTCGATCGTAGGATTGCTTATTCTTGTGTATGCATAACCCGGAGCTTTGTTATTAAAGATTGCTTCGAGCTTCTCCGCAGACTCATGAGCAAACGCACTGGACTGACATATAGGCGTCAGGGTGGAACCCGTTGCAGAATCACCGTCAAAACTCTGATGCAGCAAAGCTGTATTGAATTTCATATTATCACCAAGTTTCTGTTAGTCTGTTAGTATTAGATGAATACGGATTCTTCCTTGAGCGTCTGATTCTCGAGAAGATAAGCTTTATCTCCTGCTGTCACAAACATACGGTATACAAAGACATTCACTTTCTCTCCGACTGAAACACCCGGCTCATCAAAACCGCGTCTTGCGGTTAACAGAACGTCATTTACTCTGACCGAAAGCTCAATGCTGCTGCCTCTGAAAGCGACCTTTTCAACCGTTCCCTCTGAGGAAGAGCTTTTGAATTTCTGGAACTCATCCTTTTTGGATACCTTTACAAATTCAGGACGGACAATGGCGTTATCAGCGTTTTCGATTTCTTCAAACGTACGGAATCTGCTGTAATCCCTGAATACCGACGGCTGTCCGAAGAACGAAGCCGTGAACGCAGTTTCAGGCTTTCTGTACACCTGTGAGGGCGTACCAATCTGTTCGATCCTGCCCTTGTTGGTAATGATGATCTCATCGGCAACTTCAATTGCCTCGTCCTGGTCGTGCGTTACGAAGATACTCGTTATGCCAAGCTTCTGGATCATATCCTTGAGCCAGCTTCTCAGCTCCTGTCTGACCTTTGCATCAATAGCGGCAAACGGCTCATCAAGAAGAAGCAGCTGAGGATTGGGAGCAAGCGCTCTTGCGAAGGCAACTCGCTGACGCTGACCTCCCGAAAGCTGACTGGGATAACGCTTCTCCAGTCCCTCCAGACCCACTAGCTTCACAAGCTCTGTAACTCTTTCCTTAATAAAAGCCTTATCTTTTTTCAGAACCTTTAGTCCGAAAGCAATGTTATCAAATACCGTCATATAGCGGAAGAGCGCATAATTCTGAAACACAAAGCCTATTCCTCTCTGACTTGCGGGAATATTGTTTACCACCTTTCCGCCGATAATAATTTCGCCGCTGTCGGGACTTTCAAGACCTGCAATCATTCGCAGGATAGTTGTTTTTCCGCTTCCGCTGGGTCCCAGCAGACCGATAAGCTTTCCCTTTTCTATGCCGAAGCTTACATTGTCGGAGGCTTTATAGCTTCCGAAGTGCTTGTTAATATTTTTCAGTTCAACGTACATCGTCAGACTCCCTCTTTCCTATGTATTCCACAACGCTCCTGATAATCAGAATTAAAACCGCCATCATTACCAGTATTGAGGATACCGCAAACGCAGGAACGTACTTGAATTCGTTGAACAATATCTCAACATGCAGGGGAAGTGTATTTGTTTTTCCTCTGAGGTGTCCTGAAAGCACTGATACAGCTCCGAACTCGCCCATAGCTCTTGCCGCACAGAGAACTATTCCATAGAGGAAAGCCCATTTGATATGCGGAAAAGTGATCTTCCTGAAAATCGTGAAGCCCTTTGCTCCCATAAGAGCAGCGGCTTCTTCCTCATCGGTGCCCTGTGCTTCAAGAACGGGAATAAGCTCTCTTGAAATGAATGGGAATGTAACGAATATCGTAGCGAGTATAATTCCCGGCACTGCAAAGACAATCTGTATATCCAGATCCTGCAAAACCGGATAAAGCGGACTTTGTCTGCCGAATGTGAGAACAAATATCAGACCTGCAATGATCGGCGATACGGTTACCGGCAGATCAATAAGCGTGCTCAGCAGCTTCTTGCCTTTAAAGTGAAACTTTGTCAGTACCCATGCTGCAAACAGTCCGAAAACAGTATTGACCGCAACTGCACATACCGTGGCTTCAATAGTCAGGAGTATTGCTTTTATTGTATATTCATCAGCAACCGCTTGTGAATAAACCTCCCAGCCCTGCTTCAAAGCCTCGGTAATTACTGTAATCAGGGGCAGAATCAGCATAAGAAATATAAAAACAAAGCTTATGCCGATTAAAATCCACTTAACAGCCTTTGAGCCTTTTGTTTCCTCGTGCATTTAATTGCCCCCTTTCAGTATTTTTGTATTTCTTATCTGAATCAGATTTACTAAGAACAGTATCAGAAACGATACCAAAAGCATTACGAGAGCTATTGCCGTTGCGCTGGCGTAGTCATATTCCTGAAGCTCCGACATGATGATCAGCGGAGTTATTTCAGTTTCAAAGGGCTGATTGCCTGCAATGAAAACTACGCTTCCGTATTCGCCGAGACATCTGCCGAAAGCAAGACCAAAGCCTGTGAATACCGCAGGTCTGATCTCCGGGAAAATCACCTTCCAGAATATCTTTATGCGGCTTGCACCGAGAACTCCTGCCGCCTCCTCGTAAGAGGGATCAAGCTTTTCAAGAACTGGCTGAACAGCTCTGACAACAAACGGAATACCAATAAAAACAAGAGCAATAATGATTCCGATTCTTGTATAGGCGATTTTTATTCCGAATTCAGCAAAGAAGCCGCCTATTAATCCTGTATCCGCAGTAAGTGACGTAAGAGCAATACCTGCAACAGCGGTCGGAAGCGCAAACGGAAGCTCGATCATACCGTCAAGCAGCCGCTTTAACGGGAAATCATATCTGACCAGCACCCATGCAAGTATAACTCCCATCACCGCATTTATCAGTGAAGCAGCAAGCGCGGTAATGAAGCTTACCTCAAAGCTTGCAAGAACTCTTTTTCTTGTTATCGTACTGATGATCTCGCTGAAATCCATGTTCGCAGTAAACACCACAAGTGATGCAAGAGGTATCAGTACGATCACACTTAAAATCGAAAGCGTTACGCCCATCGACAGCCCAAAGCCGGGAATAACTCTCTTATTTGCTTTTTTCATAATTCACTGTTAGTCCTATTCTTCATAAATTTCGTCAAACACGCCGCCGTCGGCAAAATGCTTTTCCTGAGCTTCATCCCAGCCGCCGAAATCCTGAATTGTTACAAGATTAAGGTCAAGATCGAACACATCGGCGTACTCCTGAAGGATAGCTTCATTAGACGGTCTGTAGTAATTATCGCCTGCAATTCTCTGAGCTTCATCAGAGTAGAGGTATTGCAGATATTCTGTTGCAGCGTCTCTGGTTCCCCTCTCGTCAACGACCTCGTCTACAATAGCAACAGAAGGCTGAGCGAGAATACTGATGCTGGGAGTAATGATTTCATAATCATCGGGATAGTCCTGAATCGAGAGGAACGCTTCATTCTCCCATGCAAGAAGAACATCTCCCTGACCATTTTCAACGAAGGTCGTTGTAGCGCCTCTTGCACCGGAATCGAGAACAAGCACATTCTGATAAAGCTTCTGGATGAAGTCCTTTACCTGAGCTTCATCGCCGTTATAGAGCTGCTCGGCATACGCCCATGCTGCAAGGTAGTTCCACCTTGCTCCGCCTGAGGTCTTTGGATTAGGTGTGATAACTCCAACGCCCTCCTTGACCAGGTCATCCCAGTCCTGAATATTCTTAGGATTGCCCTTTCTTACAAGGAAAACAATTGTCGATGTATAGGGAGCGCTGTCGTTTTCAAATTCGCTTACCCAACCGTCCTCGATCAGACCTGCGTCACGGACTGCGTTTACATCGTACTCAAGAGCGAGGGTAACAACATCTGCCTCAAGTCCGTTTGCAACCTCAAGAGCCTGCTTACCGGAGCCGCCGTGTGACTGAGTAATTTCAACGTCCTGACCTGTTTTTTCTTTCCAGTGTTCTGCGAAGATCGCATTGTATGACTCATAAAGCTCTCGTGTGGGGTCGTACGAGACATTTGTAAGTGTAACCTTATCGTCCTTTTCCTCAGAACCGCATCCGGTGAGACCGGTGAGAGTTGTAAGTGCAATTGCCGCTGCCAGTGTAATTTTCAAAAAATTCGTTTTCATAGTAATAACCTCTTTCATAAATATTGTTTTGTTTTTCTAAAAGCGAAAGCAGTTATTCTACATCGTCCGAATCTGTAGTTTGCTCTTACGAGCTGTTCAAAGATGTTTTCCATCAACATCGTCTCCATTTCCATTTACCTACTTGATAGGTTGGATTTATTATACCAGCTTTTACCTACTCTGTCAATAGGTTTTTGAAAATTTTCCCAAAAATGTGAAATTATACAAAAAAATCAAAATACCAACCACAACTATTGTCCGATTTTCAAAAACGCAGCATCATGGGAATAGTATAAAAAAACTCCCATCGTTTACAATTATTGTATAACGATAGGAGTTTTCGATTATTATCGGTTTAAACGGATGACTGAGTCCCGGGCGTGGGAAACATAGATATCACGCACGCCTTTCATTTCACCAAGCCCTTTCAGTATGCATTCAACTTCAAAGCCCTCAGCTTCAAGCAGAGATTTCCATGAATCCGCCTTATCACCAGCCATATCTTTTTCAGCGTGAACACCCGCAGCAGCCATCAGAGGGAGCAGAACTGCCTTCTTATAGCTGCCTGCCTTTAATGAGGCAATTACATCATCAAGATCAGGCACAGCATTCATAGTTCCGACAAACCAGTTGGTCCTTCCGGTTCGTGCAAAGACATTCTGAAGCTTGATATAGTGAGCAGCAGTTCTGTTTTTCATGCCGTGACCCATAAAGACTATTGCAGTTTCTCCGCCGCTGTATTCTGCAACCTCCTCGGCAAGAGCGTTAACAAGCTTTATGTAATCATCGTCGGCACTGAGCAGAGGTTCGCCGATAGATACAGCGTCAAATTTATCCTTACAGCTTTCAACAGTCTCAGTGAGCTTATCGTATTCATTGCCGCATATAATGTATGTGGGCTGAACAGCGAGTCTCTTCACGCCCTCTCTCACCAGCCTGTCAAGCGCCTGTTCAAAATGATCAATTTCCTCTCCCTCATTTTTCCTGACAGCGCTTATAACAGCACTGCTTGTAAATGCACGTCTTACTTCATAATCAGTAAATGCGTCAGCAACAGCGTTTTCTATTGCACCGAGAGCATTTGCTCTGCTTCTCATGCAGCTCGTACCGAAGCTTACCACAAGAATAACGGACTTTTCTTTCATTTCTTCTGAATTGATATTGATTCCTTTTACAGTCATTTCATTCATCCTTGATTGTTTTAGAACCTGTCTTCACAAGAAATATGTATGGATTTTCGAGCATAATTTTGTTGCAGACAAGGCAAAAATTTGCAGAAGGGCTGTCGCCCTGCAAGGATTTTCAACGCAGTATGCGGCGAAATTTGCCGAAAATACATGCGTGTTTCTTTGTGATGACAGGTTCTTATATAAGTATATCACAAACCATTACTCAAATCAACGTTATTGCACATGGCTCGCTTTATTCATGGAGAAGCAGTAAATTCCCGGAAAATTATACTGTCGGAAAAAATTTTTCAAGAAATTTCTATTTACCTATTGACAAAGTGGGTAAACTGTGGTATTATAATACCAGCCTACTCGATAGGTGTGTAAGACAAATTCTCAATCGCAGGTGTGATAATACATGAAAATTCACTTTGAAAAGCTTGTAAGAGCAAATTACCGCTTCGGACGAATGTGCCTATGCTGCTTTTTTGAATAACATCACCTTACATTTAAATAAGAAAGGAATAAAATATCATGGCTAACTATAAATTTGAAACACTCCAGCTTCATGTCGGACAGGAGACCCCCGACCCTGCAACAGATTCCCGTGCAGTACCGATCTATCAGACAACATCCTATGTGTTCCGCAACTGCGAGCATGCAGCAGCTCGTTTCGGTCTTGCTGACGCAGGAAATATCTACGGACGTCTCACAAACTCCACTCAGGATGTTTTCGAGAAGCGTATAGCTGCTCTTGAGGGCGGCGTGGCAGCACTTGCTCTTGCTTCGGGAGCAGCTGCAATTACCTATACCATTCAGGCTCTCGCTCAGAACGGAGGACATATCGTTTCACAGAAGTCCATCTACGGCGGAAGCTATAATCTTCTTGCTCATACTCTCCCGAACTTCGGAATTACAGCAACCTTCGTTAACATTCATGATTTAGCTGAGGTCGAAGCTGCGATCCAGCCTAATACAAGAGCAATCTACATCGAAACTCTCGGCAACCCCAACAGCGACATCCCTGATATTGACGCTCTTGCCGAGCTTGCTCACAAGCATGGACTTCCTCTCGTAGTGGATAATACATTTGGTACTCCCTACCTTATCCGTCCTATTGAGCACGGTGCAGATATCGTTGTTCACTCTGCAACAAAGTTCATCGGCGGTCACGGAACTACTCTCGGCGGAATCATCGTGGACTCCGGCAAATTCGACTGGGCTGCTTCAGGCAATTATCCTGCAATTGCTTCTCCGAATCCGAGCTACCACGGAGTTTCATTCACTCAGGCGGCAGGTCCTGCGGCATTTGTAACCTACATCAGAGCAATTCTTCTCCGTGACACGGGAGCAACTATTTCACCGTTCAATGCGTTCCTGCTTTTACAGGGTGTAGAGACTCTCTCGCTCCGTCTTGACAGACATGCAGAAAATACAAAGAAGGTCGTTGAATTCCTGAGCAAGCATCCTCAGGTAGAGAGTGTAAATCATCCCTCTCTCCCCGACCATCCCGACCATGCACTGTATGAGAAGTACTTCCCCAACGGCGGCGGCTCTATCTTCACATTTCAGATCAAGGGCGGCGTTGCTGAGGCTCATAAGTTCATCGACAGCTTACAGATCTTCTCGCTTCTTGCCAATGTTGCGGACGCAAAGAGCCTTGTGATCCACCCTGCAACTACAACTCACAGCCAGCTCACAGCAGAAGAGCTTGCCGAGCAGGACATCAAGCCGAATACGATCCGTCTCTCAATCGGTACAGAGCATATCGACGACATCATTGCTGATTTACAGCAGGGCTTTGACGCCGTTCTTTAAGGAGGAATTTTTATGTCAAATATTTACACATCAGCCGACCAGCTCATCGGAAAAACTCCGATTCTTGAGCTTACCCGCATTGAAAAAGCTCTCGGACTGAAAGCAAAGCTTCTTGCGAAGCTGGAATACTTCAACCCGGCAGGTTCCGTCAAGGACAGAATCGCAAAGGCTATGATAGACGACGCAGAAGCAAACGGAACTCTCAAGCCTGATTCCGTGATCATTGAGCCTACCTCAGGCAATACAGGAATCGGTCTTGCAGCCGTTGCAGCGGCAAGAGGCTACAGAATTATTATTGTAATGCCCGAAACTATGTCCATCGAGCGCAGACAGCTCATGAAGGCATACGGCGCAGAGCTTGTTCTCACTGAGGGAGCAAAGGGCATGAAGGGTGCAATCGCAAAGGCTGAGGAGCTTGCCAAGGAGATCCCCGGAGGCTTTATCCCCTCGCAGTTCACAAATCCCTCCAACCCTAAGGCGCACGTTGATACTACAGGTCCTGAGATCTGGGAGGATACCGACGGCAAGGCTGATATTTTCGTTGCCGGAGTTGGTACGGGCGGTACTATTACTGGCGTCGGCGAATATCTCAAGTCCAAAAACCCTAACGTAAAAATCGTAGCAGTAGAACCGGAATCCTCTGCGGTATTGTCCACAGGCGTGGCAGGTCCTCATAAGATCCAGGGCATCGGCGCAGGCTTCGTTCCCGAGGTTCTGAACACTGAAATTTATGATGAGATCATTCCTGTTTCCAACGAAAACGCTTTTGAAACAGGCAGACTCATCGGCAGAAGCGAGGGCGTGCTTGTGGGAATCTCCTCAGGCGCAGCAGCATGGGCGGCAATCGAGCTTGCAAAGCGTCCCGAAAATGAGGGAAAGAATATCGTTGTTCTTCTCCCCGATACAGGCGACAGATATCTTTCTACTCCGCTGTTTGCTGAATGATCAGCAGCACCGCCGTCTCAAAAAGGCGGCGGTGTTTTTGCAATCAATAGAACCCGGTTTGAGTATTGATTTTCATACCAACATTGTGGTATAATAGGTAAGAGGTGATTGATATGCTTATTTCAACAAAAGGAAGATATGCGCTTCGCGTCCTGATCGACCTTGCCGAGCACAACGACGGCAAATACATCCCCATGAAGGACGTTGCCAATCGTCAGGAGCTTTCCCTGAAATATCTTGAGCGCATTCTGCCTGTTCTTACCAAAAACAAGCTTATTATAGGAGTCCATGGCAAGGGCGGAGGCTATCGTCTCAACCGTGCTCCGGATGAATATAAGGTGGGCGAAATACTTCGCCTGACCGAGGGTAATCTTGCGCCTGTTTCCTGTCTTGAATGTGACGCCGAGCCATGCGAGCGCGTTGCTGAGTGCAGGACGCTTGAAATGTGGAAAGGCTTTTTTAAGATTACGAATGAATATTTCGACAACATTACGATTGCAGATCTCATGAGAACAGAATCGTCGCATGATTATGTAATCTAAAAAATCAGGGTGTGCTGCACTAAGCCGAACACACCCAAAAGGATTGAGCAGATTGAAGAAAAAATTATTGCTTTTTCTGACGCCTCTGGTATTGCTGTTGTCCGGCTGTGAAGCCGGCGCTGAGGAAAAAGAGATATTATACTCCTTTACGGATTCTCTTGGACGAGAGGTAGAGGTCAGTTCTTACGATAGGACAGTTGTTCTCTCGGGAAGTCTTGCCGAAATATGGCAGCTTGCCGGAGGCGAGCTTTACGGCGTGACCGACGACGCCTATGACGGACGAAATCTTGAGCTGTCAGATGATGTGAACAATTACGGCGGTGTACAGAATCCGTCGGTGGAAAGTATAATTGCCGACGGCGCAGATTTTGTAATACTGTCAGGAACGATCGCCAATCAGTCAAAGCTGAAAGATACCTTTGATTCGGCTGGAATTACAGCAGCTTATTTTGACGTTGAGAATTTTGAAGAATATCTCTCCGTATTGAAAATATGTACCAATATAACAGGACGTGATGATCTATACATAGAAAACGGTGAGAATATCCGTACAGAGGTTGAAGCGGCAATACAGAGCGCACAGGGACATGCTTCACCTGATATCCTGCTTCTGAGGGCAATTTCTACAGGCATGAGAGCAAAAGACAGCAGCAGCATGACAGGTCAGATGCTTGCGGATCTTGGCTGCGTCAATATAGCGGACAGTGAAACTTCGCTTCTTGAGGAGCTGAGTCTCGAAGCAATTGTGCGTGCCGACCCTGACTTCATTTTTATTACAACTATAGGCGACAGCGAGGCAGGTCTTGCACAGTACGAAGCTGAGCTGGTGTCCAATCCGGCGTGGCAGGAGCTGACTGCTGTAAAGATAGGCAATGTATACATCCTGCCCAAGGATCTGTACCATTATAAGCCGAATGTCCGCTGGGCAGAAGCATACGAAAATCTTGCGGAAATACTCTATGAAAATGAATAGAGCGCTGTCACTTCCCCGTTTGTCGGTATGCTTTGCAGTTCTGATCGTTTCCGTGGCTGTAGGAATCTGTGCAGGAGCAGTCTGGGTCTCCCCTGCCGAATTGCTTTCCGATGCGCTCACAGACGGACTTTCTCAGAACGAACGTGTGATCATTTATATAAGACTGCCGAGAATCTCAGCATCAATTCTGGCTGGAGCTGCACTTGCCGTCTCGGGAGCAATAATACAGGCTGTTCTGGGGAATCCTCTTGCAGCGCCTAACATAATCGGAGTAAATGCAGGCGCAGGCTTTTTTACTGTTCTTTGCATTTCACTTTTTCCTGCGGCTGTCAGTTTATTGCCGGCAGCTGCATTTTTCGGAGCTCTTACGGCAGTTTTGCTGGTGTTTGGCATAGCCAGAAAGACAGGCGCTTCCCGTATGACGATCATTCTTACCGGAGTCGGCGTGTCAAGCCTGATGAATGCTGCAGCGGATACGGTTACAACGCTATTCCCCGATTCCTTGATCGGCATGGCTGCTTTCAAGGCAGGCGGAGTTTCAGGCGTTACGTTTGATTCGCTGTTTCCCGCATGTATATTCATCGCCGTTGGAATTGCGGCAGCACTCCTGCTCAGCCACGACCTCGACATACTTTCACTTGGCGATAATACCGCACGCAGTCTCGGTATGAACGTCGGAGCAGTTCGGTTTGCTCTGCTTGCAGCAGCAGCAATGCTCTCTGGAGCAGCTGTGAGCTTTGCCGGATTAGTCGGATTCGTAGGACTCGTTGTACCGCATATTGCACGAAAAATTGCAAGAAGCTCGGAAAATACAGCCGTTCTGCCTGTCTGTGCAATAATCGGAGGAGCCTTTCTGACTCTTTGTGATACATTGGCGAGAACGCTGTTTTCACCCTATGAGCTTCCGCTTGGTATAGTTGTCTCATATATCGGAGTTCCGTTCTTTATATGGCTGCTGATAAAAAAGAAGGGAGGCAGGCGCAGTGCTTGAGCTAAAAAACGTCAGCGGAGGATACGGAAAGCGTACAATAGTTTCCGGCGTAAGTGCAGAGCTGGCGGGAGGAGAGATCACCTCGATAATCGGAGCAAACGGCTGCGGAAAAAGTACGCTTCTTATGATGTGTGCAGGGCTTTTATCCGTATCGTCGGGAGCAGTTCTGCTCGGCGGCGAGGACATCTCTGCTCTTCCGAGAAATGCATTGGCAAAGCGGATCTCCTATCTCGGACAGATAAAAAATGCAGGAAGCATCTCAGTTCGCTCGCTGGTGTCACACGGAAGATTCCCGTATCTTGGTTATCCGAGAAGATATTCTCCCGAAGATCAGGACAAAATCAGCGAAGCAATGCAGCTTGCCGGCGTTGAGGATATCTCAGACAGAATGGTCAGCGAGCTTTCAGGCGGTCAGCAGCAGCGTGCGTACATTGCAATGATGCTCGCACAGGACACCGACGTTGTTCTTCTCGACGAACCGCTGACCTATCTCGACATTATTCATCAGCTCGGACTTATGGAGCTTGCGGTTAAATTAAAATCCATGGGGAAAGCAATAATAATGGTCATGCACGATCTGAATCTTGCCCTTACATATTCCGACAGGATAGCCGTTATGAAAGACGGCAGACTCATCGGATTTGATACTCCCGAGAATATCGCTGCCGGAGAGACTCTTCAATCAGCTCTCGGCGTGAAAGCGGCTTACTGCGCCGATGCAGGACAGTATTTTTTTAGTATGAATACAGATTAAACATAAAAAACAAAACGGGCGCCCGATGAGCGCCCCTACAAATCGGCTTGAATACGTTGTTTTATTTTAGGGACGACTTTCGGTCGCCCACTGATTTTAAAGTTTATCAACAATCTAAAGCGTCAGAAAACTTCTGACGCTTTATTTTTATATACATTTCCGGAGCTAAGCTGTCTATAACGTCTGCGCTTGAGCCTGCCATAAGCTGCATTTACATAGTTATTTTTTCTTCAGCTCCGCAATAGCTGCATAATGCCTAATATCAAACTCCTCAGGCGCTGTTTCATTCAGGAGCTTCAGATGCTCCTGCTCCCATGCAGCAATTTCGTCCTCACGAAGAGAAGCTCCTATACCACGGCAAGCCTTCATTCTGCCGTTCCAGCTTTCACGGGTAAAACGTACATTCAGTGGGTATTCCTCGTGATATATAAGTTCAAATTTCTCCTGATAACAATCAGGAATCCAGATCGGGTGAACTGTTTCGCCGGCACCGCTCCAGTCAGGACTGTATTTCAGAACCAGCCTCTCACTTGCACCTGCAATTTCATCCTCAAAGGGCAGCCATGCCATATAGAGCACAAGAATCCTGCCCTCATCCCTGAGCATGCGGTGAAGCTCAGGCATTATTTTTTCGTGGTCAAAATACCAGAAGCACTGACAAGCTGTAATCACATCAAATGACTTATCTGGAAAGCTGATCTCCTCTGCCGACAATGAAAAATAGTCGATATTCATGCCCTGAGAGAGAAGCTTTGCCTGTGCGATCTGATTTTCCGAGATATCAGTTCCCGTCCATTCTGCACCATAACGGTACATATTTCTCGGCAGAACTCCAGTACCTGTACCCATATCAAGCACTCTCTGACCGTTGATGCAGAGCCCTCGCTCCACGATTTTATCATAAAACTCCTGCGGATAAATATCCCGGAATTTAGCATAATCCGCAGAAGTCCTGCCCCAGTCAAATGCCTTTCCGCCGTCTATACTTTTATTTGTAATTGTCATAGAAGGGCTCCTTTCCCATCAAACAGCTGCGAAGCATGACTCGCCTCGCAATAATAATTTCCTGTACATTGCTTTCGCAGAGAGCAGCAAAGACGAGGTTAGTTCAAAACTATGAATTAATCTTCCATATTCCTTTCATATTGACAAGTAATTCTTCAATAGAATCTGCCAACTTAACAGACCTTTTGTCCATAACGTCAACAGCAGTTACCTCACCAGTATCGTTGTTTACCTGAACGACATAACTATCGTTGCCGCCTATCGAACAAAAAGTTCCAATAAGAAAATATTTATGATCATGCAAATAGTGTGTTTCCTCATTGCTGAAAGAAGATTTTATACGTTTGTCAAGGTCACTATATTGTGTGAGTCCGCTTAATCTTAATTCTGCTTCGCCACTCGAAGTTTGAATTATTCCGTCCAATGGAAGAAACCAATAGGTAGACAAAAAATCTTTAATTTGTGGATGGATAGAAAATCCAAGCTCTTTTTCCACATTTTCGAAGGAAACTGCTTTTTCCTGAAGTTTTGGTTTCCATTGTGCATATCCCTTATCGTTTAAGGTTTCTAACAGGAACAATCCTGTAGGACGGCGTTCCTCATTGCAAGGAGCCTGCGGTGGAACTCCTCTTTCCTTTAAATAGTTCTGTGTCATCTCCTCAAAAAAAGTTTCAAAGGCTTCTTTCATGCTCATTGCCGTATCCTCCTATATATTTCTATTTATCATTGTGTTCATTATACCACATTCATCAGTAAAATTCAATAAAAAGAAACGCTCAGCCACGCAAATCAATTTTCAAAAAATGATGTATCATTGCAGACAATTTATGTAGGGGCGACCCTCGCGGTCGACCGAAGTGATGTTAAAATTCTCCTGCGGGCAGCCCTGCATAAGAATAATACTAGGGTGTGTTGACACTAAGCCAAACACACGTCTTTTTTGCAAAATTTCACACATACTGCGTTAAAAATCCTTGTAGTGCGTCAGCACGCCTGCGGATTTTTGCCTTGTCTGTGCAAAATTTGTGCTAAAAAATCCGCTTATTCGTTTAGTGTCAGCACACCCTAATAAGATAGAGACATTCTGTTCTTTTTTGATTAACAAGAATTTCCCGGTTGATCCCGGCATATTATAGTGGAGGTATATATGAGTTGTTTTTCTCCTAAAGAGATACTTGATTTCGTTGAAGAGAACGACGTTAAGTTTATCAGACTGACTTTCTGTGACATGTTCGGCAATCTCAAGAATATTGCAATAATGCCAAACGAGCTTCCCCGTGCATTTGAGTACGGTATTCCATTTGACGCCTCGTGCATTAATGACGGATGTTCCGATCTGCTGCTTGTTCCGGATATCTCAACGCTTTCTGTTCTTCCGTGGAGACCAAAATCGGGCAGAGTTGTCCGTTTCTTCTGCAGCATTAAAAATATGGACGGCAGCGACTATATCGGGGATATGAGAAGCTCTCTGAGCAATTATATCAATTCACTTCGTCTTGACGGTTATTCCTGCGAAATGGGAACGAAGTGTGAGTTTTATCTGTTTGACCTCGATGACAACGGAAATCCGACGAAGGTTCCTCATGACAGCGGAAGCTATCTTGATGTAGCTCCTCTGGACAAATGCGAGAATACGCGACGTGAGATTTGTCTTTCACTGGAGGAAATGGGGCTAGGTCCTAAAAGCTCTTGTCACAAGCATGGTCCGGGACAGAACGAAATTGATTTCAGAGAAAACGAGCCTGTTACAGCTGCGGATAATATGGTTCACTATAAGACCGTCGTTAAGTCGATTGCAGCGCAGAACGGTCTCTTTGCGTCATTTATGCCTAAGCCGCTGGAAGATGAACAGGGCAGCGCACTGAGCATATCAATAAGCCTGAAAAAGGGCGGCGAGAATATTTTCGGCTCAGACCCGAATAGTATGTCATATGAAGGTAAGTGCTTTATCTCAGGAGTGCTTGCAAGGATCAGAGAGATAACCGCTTTTCTCAACTCGACAACGAATTCATATAAGCGTCTCGGCAAGGGCTACGCTCCGAAGTATGTAAACTGGTCGTATGAGAACAGATCGCAGCTTATCAGGATACCTCAAACAGCCGGAACTGCTCCGAGAATTGAAATACGCTCTGCGGATGCGTGCTGCAATCCGTATGTGACCTTCAAGCTTATCCTTGCAGCGGGAATTGAGGGAATCGAAAGCGGGAATTGCGATTTTCTTGAGCAGACAATGAAGTCCGAGCAGGATTCAATTGAATTTGAGCCTCTTCCGGAATCACTGGAGGAAGCAGTGAAAATAGCGGAGAACAGCGAGTTTGTCAGAAGAACGCTTTCGGATGAGATCAGAAAAAATATTTTCAGCAAGCTTGATAAGCAGATTAAAGAATACTCGATCGCAAAAGATAAGGACGAATTTGAGGAAAAGTACTATTTTAAATCTATTTAATTGGGTGAGTGAGCATAATGGACAGAGCGTTGATCGTATCCGGCTCGGATAAGGGGATGGATACTATTGAGCACCTGCTTAAATCCTCCGGCTACGGAAGGATAACGTCTATGTTAAGCGGGAGCGAAGCACGCCGCACTGCGGGAATGAATGATCTGGGGCTTGTAATTATAAATACGCCGCTGTCAGATGAATTCGGTCATGAGCTTGCAGTGAAGCTTGCCGAGTCCTCGACAGCAGGTATAATTCTTATCTGTAAAAGTGATATAGCAGACGGAATCACTGAAAAGGTAGCTGATTTCGGAATCTGTGTAATTCCGAAGCCGCTCAGCAGGCTTACGTTTCAGCGCACATTGAAGCTTGTACAGGCAACACGCTCCAGAATGCTCGGGCTGAAAAAAGAGAACGTGAAGCTTCTGACCAAAATAGATGAAATGAGACTCATCAATCGGGCAAAATGCACACTTATGCAGTATCTGAAATTTACCGAGCCGCAGGCTCACAAGTACATTGAGAAGCAGGCGATGAATACCCGTCAGACAAGAAGAGAGGTCGCATTGAGGATCCTTGCAGCGTATGAAAGATAAAAAGGCAGCTCTGTTAGACGACTGCTCGTACAGAGGTATATACGTGTAAATATTGAGGAAAACCCTTTTGAAAAAGGGTTCTCCTAACCGTCGCCTGTCCCCTCTGTCAGCTTCGCTGACATCTCCCCACACTGTGGGGAGTCATCCTCAAACTCCTTTCCTAAAACTTTTTAGTTTTTAATTTCAGCC